>NZ_JBHYMC010000005.1:0-173577 GCF_042742535.1 Streptomyces sp. NPDC058880 | reverse complement strand
GACCCGATGGTCCGGCCGCCGCCCCTTCCGCGCGTGCTCAGGTGGGGAGGGTCAGGACCATGCCCGGGCTGACGCGGTCCGGGGTGTCTCCGATGACGCCCCGGTTCATCGCGTAGAGCTCGCGCCAGCGGGCCTCGTTGCCGAGCTCACGGTGGGCGATCCCGGCCAGCGAGTCACCGGCCCGGACGGTGTACGTGCGGTGCCCGGCCGAGACGGGAGGCCTGGCCACCGGAGCCGCGGGCACCGCCTTGTGCGCGGCCGAGTGCGGTGTGGGGGTGTGCGCGGCGCCGCGCGCCGTCGAGAGCGGCGCCGGCTTCGGCCTCGTGGCCGGCCTGGGGGCGGCCGGCACGGCCTTGTGGGCCGCCGAAGCGGGCGTGGGGGTCGCGGGGGAGGGCCGGGCCGGCGCGGCCGCCGCCATGCGTTCGGCGGCGGCCTTGGTGGCCGCCGCGGCGTCGGCCGCCGAGCCCGCCGGGGGCCGCGCCGCCGGGTCCGGCTGCTGGACCACCTGTTCCCGTGCCTTCGCGGCCGCCTCGTCGGCCTTGTGCCTGTCGGACTTCAGGAAGTCGAAGAGTCCCATGTGCATACGCCTCCGGCGTGCTGGTCCCCCCTGGTTCGGTGCCCTTCCCCACTGTCTGCCACCCGGCGCCGGCCGGCCCCGTGGCGGGGCCGTCCGGGGGACGTGGGCCCCCGCACCCCCATGGGAACACGTCGGGAAGGAAGCGGGAAAGCACGCCGCGAACATCGTGGGACACGATGGAGGAGAATTCTGTGATCATCAAACAGGCCGCGGAGCGGGTCGTACTGGTCGGGCCCGGGCCCGGGCTCCTGGACGCCGCGGTCACGGCGGGTTTGGACGTCTGGGTGGTGTCGGACACCGGCTCCGGCCCCCCGCACCCGCAGCCCCCCGCCGGCCTGCCCGCGCACCGGCTCCTGCGGGTCGACTTCGCAGACCCGCTCGCGCTGCGGGACGTGCTGGCGCGTGCGGTCGCCGAGCACGGCATCGGCCACGTCCTGTACCTCGCGAGCGACCTGGAGAGAGGGCTCGGGAGCGGCGCCGCCGCCGCCGAGGACCTGCTGCGGGAACTGTCGCCGGCGGTCGGGCAGCCGACGGGCCGGCTGCCCGACGCGGTGGCGATCCGGCGCATCCTCAACCAGAGCCGGACCTCCGCGGTCCGCGCGGAAGAGGCCCGTTCCATCGCCGAGGCGCGCACCCTGGCCGAGGACTTCCCCCTTCCGGTGGTCATCAAGTCAGCTGACAAGGCGGGCTGTTGGTGGACCGTACCGGTGCACGACCGCTCCGGACTCGACCAGTGGGCCGAACGGGCCGTCACCGCACGGCATTCCGCCCCCTACCTCGTCGAGGAGCTCCTGACGGGAGCCAAGTTCCAGGTGGAAACGCTCACGGTGGACGGCATGCACCTGGTCGCCGGGATCACCCCGGAGGGGAACGCGGCGCCGCTGCCCGACGGCGAGCAGGCGGGCGTTCGCGCGACCGTGCGCGCCCTGCTCGACCTGGCCGGGTACGAACGGGGCACCACGAGGACGGACGTGCTGGTCGGAGCCAGGGGATCGCGGATCGCGGCGGCCACCGAACCCGACCGGGAACGGACCGGGAACGGCCGTTCCCGCCCGGCCGTCACGAGCGGTATCGAGAGGGGAACGGACCGGTAATCGCCTCGACGAGTCTTTGTCCTGTCGAGAGCGGCCACCGCACCACACGGGAACCGCGCACCGGGCACCACACACCAGGGGGTTCAGAACATGCGCAGCAAGCTGGTCGGACTGATCGGGATCATCGCGGCGGCCCTGGTGATCGGCACCGGCGTGACGGTCGGTACGGCGGACGCCGGCCAGCCCTCCGGGTACGAGGTGCTCGCGGACGACCGGGGTCCCGGCCTCCCCTCCCCGGGCCCCACCGGCAAGTGACCGGCCTGTAGCGCACGCGACGGAAGTGCCCCGCACCACACATCCCGGTGCGGGGCACTTCCACGTGCGGGGTCAGTAGGCCCTGCGATGCGCCGGCAAATCCATGAAGTCGAACAACTCCTCGGCGGCCGCCCGGTATTCGGCCGACGCCGCGGAATCGCCGAACACCTCGGCCGCATGGGCGAGGCCGACGAGCGCGAAGGCCTCCTCGGCCCGGAAGCTCATCGACGAGGCGATCGTGCGGGCATGGGAGTGCATCGCCATGGCCGCCTCGTGTTCCCCCCATCTCATGTGCAGCTGGCCGACGATGTTCTCGACCTTGGCGAGCCGGATCGGTGCTCCGCTCGCCCGCCCGAGGACCAGCGCCCGCTCGGCGAACGTCCGGGCCTGCGAGGTGTCGCCCCGTTCCATGGCGACCCGGGCGGACAGCGCGAACACCAGGGCGACGTCGCCCGGCGACCGGGTCTCGTCGCACAGGTCGCGGGCCCGCTTCAGGCCCGCGTCCGCGTCCGCGTACTCGCCGAGACCCACCTGGGCGAAGGCCAGATCGGTCAGGGCCATGATCTCGTTGCCCCGGCCGTGGGCGATCTCCAGCGCCTCACGGGCTGCGTCGGCCGCCTCCGGATAGCGTCCCCACCGCTCGTACAGGGTGCTGAGGATGGTCAGCGTCTCGGCGGCCGTCGCGGGGCCGCTCAGCTCCTTGGCCAGGCGGACGGCCCGCTCCAGGATGGGCAGGGCCTCCGCGTACCGCCCGAGCATCGTCATCAGCAGCCCGATGGTCGACTCGCTGTGCCCCTCGGTGTGCCGGTCCCCGGCGCGGATCGCGGTGTCGCGCGCCTCCGTGGCGACCTCCAGTCCTTCCTCGAACCGCCCCAGCTTCCAGCAGGCGGCTCCCAGGTTGGACAGGCTGATGCCGAGGAGCGAGAGGTCGTCGAGCCGCCGGGAGGCGGCCACCGCGAGATGCCCGACGCTCCAGAACGCGTCGAGCTGCCCCTGTGCGTACAGGTGGAAGCCGATGTTTCGGCTCAGGCAGGCCGCGTACCGGTCGTGACCGGACCGCTCGGCGAGGGCCACCGCCGCGAGCAGTCCCGCCTGCTCGCGGACGAACCAGTTCAGGGCCTGCTCGGCATCCCTGAAGACGGGCCGTTCACCCTCGTACGGCGCGATGCCGCTCGGCCTGCGCTCACGGCCCGGGAACAGCACCTCGCAGGCCGCGTCCGAGGCCGTCATGTAGTAGCTGAGCAGCCGCTCGACCGCCGCCGCGTCGTCGTCCGCCGTCGCCGGACCCCGCAGGCTCTGGGCGAAACTGCGCACCAGATCGTGGAAGGTGTAGAGACCGATGTCGGGCTGACGCACCAGGTGGACGTCGAGCAGGAACTCCAGCGCGTCCTCGGCGTCACGGACCGACGTCCCCAGGAGCGCGGCCGCCGAGTAGACGTCGGTGCCCGCGCACGGGTACAGGCTGAGGATGCGGAACGCGGTCCGGTACTCCTCGTCCATGGCCAGGTAGGACAGGCGCAGGGTTGCCGCCACGCTGCGCTCGCCCGAGCTCAGCTCGTCCATCCGGCGCGTCTCGTCGCGCAGCCGCTCGACCAGGTACCGCACCGTCCAGCGCGGCCTGTTGCGCAGCCGGGCCGTCGCGATGCGCAGGGCGAGCGGCAGGTGGCCGCAGAGCCGGGCCAGTTCGGCGGACGCCTCGGGCTCGGCCGCCACCCTGGCCTCGCCGAGCGTCTCGGTCATCAGGCTGGTGCTGTCCTCGGGCTCCATCATCCCGATGGACACCCACTCGACGCCGTCGAGGTCGAGGAGCCGGCCGCGGCTCGTGATCAGCGTCAGGCTGCCGGGCGAGACCGGCAGGAGCGGCCGGATCTGCGCGGCGTCGACGGCGTTGTCGAGCAGCAGCAGCATCCGCCGCCCGTCCAGCTTCGTCCGCCACAGTGCGCTGCGCCCCTCCAGGTCCTCCGGGATGCGGTCGCCCGGGGTGCCCAGGGTGCGCAGGAGGCTGTCGAGGGCGGCGGCGGCCGACACCGGCTTGCCGCCGGGAGTGAATCCGTGCAGGTCGATGTGGAGCTGCCCGTCGGGGTACCGGTCGGCCAGCTGGTGGGCGGCCCGCACCGCGAGGGTGGTCTTGCCCATGCCGCCCATGCCGTCGACGGCGACGACGCGGGCGTACCGGTCGCCGCCCCGGCCGCTGCCCCGGGCGTAGTCGAACAGCTCGGCCAGTTCGCGGGTGCGGCCCGTGAAGTCCGGCAGGTCGTAGGGCAGCGTGCACGGGGCGTCCCCGGAGGTGGCCGCGGCGTGCGGTGGCGCCTGCGGCTGTCCGGGAACCCGCTCCGCCGGGGCCGGCGGCCCGACGGCGGGTACCGGGACCGGGAAGGCCGGTTCCGGTGCCGCCGCCGGTGCGGGAACATCCGGTTCGGGCACCGCGCCGGCTGGTGCCGCGGGCTCGGCTGCCGGGCGTTCCGGAGCGGCCAGTTCGGGGCTGTCCCGCAGGATCGCCTCGTACAACCTGGCCAGCCGCGGGCCCGGATCGATCCCGAGCTCGTCCACGAGCAGCTCGCGGACCTCCCCGTACTCCTTGAGCGCCTCCGCCTGCCGCCCCGACCGGTAGAGGGCCAGCATCAGCTGCCCGCGGAGCGTCTCCCGCAGCGGGTGCTGCGTGATCAGCGCGCGGAGGCCGGAGATGAGATCGCCGGACTCCCCCAGGGCGAGGCTGAGGTCGAAGAACTGGTCCGCCGCGGCCAGCCTGCGCTCTTCCAGCGCGGTCGCCGCGGCTTCGATCACCCGGCCGCCCATACCGGACAGGACCGAGCCCCGCCACAGCGCGAGGGCGCTCCGCAGCGCCTCGGCGGCCGCCGGGCGGCGACCCTCCCGCAGGGCCTGGCCGGCCTTCCCGGTCAGCGCGTCGAACTCCAGGAGGTCAACCTGGTCGTCCGTCACCACCGCCCGGTAGCCGGGCCCGTCGGTCGCGATCACCTCGGTGCCGGCCGGTATGCGCCTGCGCAGGTCCGCGACGGCCTTGCGCACCTGGTGCGCGGCGGTCACCGGCGGGTCCTGCTCCCACGTCGCCTCGACGAGCCGGGCGACCGGCACCACCCGGCCGGATTCCAGCAGCAGCATGCAGAGGACGCGTTCCTGAATCGCTCCCCCCAGCCTCAGCCGTGCCTGTCCGAACCACCCCTCAAGGGATCCGAGCACGTTGAACCGCAGCAGAGTCCCCCCTGCCCCGTCCGTTGGTCTCTCACCTGACTCCGCATCCGCCCCAGGCATGGGACATCCACCCCCCTCAACAGACCCCTGGCCAGGCCATGTCAACCGGATCATAGGGGTTACTCCTCGCTGGCGGTAAGCATCCGGTAGCAGATCAGGAAGCACGGCACGGACAGTTCACGGGCCGGCCTCGACGGGCCGCGGACAGAGCGAGTGCCAAAGGAGACGGGTGTGGGAAGACTGGAGCGACCGCTGGCCCCCGATGCCGGACCGGTCACCGCGTTCGCCCGGGAGTTGCGCAGTCTGCGTGCCGCGGCGGGCAGCCCCGGCTACCGCGACATGGCCATGCGGGCCCGGTTCTCCGCGTCGGTGCTCTCCGACGCGGCCGCCGGATACCGGCTCCCCACCCTCCAGGTGGCCCTCGCCTTCGCCGAGGCCTGCGGCGGTGACCGCGCCACCTGGGAACGCCGGTGGCACGAGGCGGCCCGCCCCGTGCCCGAGGACGGCAACCCCCGCCCCGCGGCCAAGGCCGTACAGCAGCACCAGGAGAACGAACTGCGCGCCGCCGACGTACGAGCCGTACTGCCCCCGCCGGCCCAGCTGCCGATGGCGCCCCGCGCCCTGGTGGGACGCGTCGAGCTGATCCAGCAGGCCAGGTCGCTGACCGCGCCCGCGCACGGCGGCCAGCCGGCCGCGGTCCCCCTGCTAATCAGCGGTCAGGTCGGTGCGGGCAAGTCCGCCTTCGCCCTGCGGCTGGCCCACGAACTGGCGACGGCCCTGCCCGACGGACAGCTCTACGCGAACCTCGACCCCGCCGCGGACGGCCGCAAGGACGCCGCGGGTATCGCGGGCGGTTTCCTCGAAGCGCTCGGTATCCCGGCCGACCGGATCCCGAACGACCCTGGGCAGAGAATGGGCTTGTACCGGTCTGTGCTCGACCGCCGCAGGATCCTCGTGCTGCTCGACAACGTGCAGCACGAACGCCAGGTGCGCGAGCTCCTGACCGCCGCGCCCGAGAGCCGCGTCGTGATCACCAGCCGCTCCCGGCTGCTCGGCCTCGACGGGGTGTGCCGGCTGCGGATGCCCGTCCTGGACCGCGACGAGTCCATGCACCTGCTCGCCCAGTCGCTGGGCGCGGACCGGGTCGGCACCGATCCGCGCTCCTGCCTGCGGCTGGCCGAGGCCTGCGGAGACCTGCCGCTGGCCCTGAACCTGGCCGCGCGCCGGCTGGCGGCCCGTCCGGAGTGGATGCTCCAGGACGCGGTGTCCGACCTGGTCGGCGAGGGGCCCGGGGAACCGGGCCGGTTCCTGGGCCGGCTGCAGGTGGGCGACGACGCCCTCGTCACCCGCCTGGACAGCGCCTACCGCCAGCTGACCCCGTGGGCCCGCCTGGTGCTGAGGCAGTTCGCCGGGTCGGACGGACCGCCCTCGGTGGACAACGTCGTGTACGAGTCCGCGGACGCGCTCGCCGTCCTGGTGGAGCGCTCCGCGCAGCCGGTCGAGGACCTCCTCGAACGCCTCCTGGACGCGGGCCTGCTGGACCACTCCGACGTGCCCGGGGAGTACGGGCTCACGCCCATGGCCCGGGCCTTCGCGCTGACCCAGCCGGACCCGACGGACGAGTCCCCGGCCGGGGCGCCGCGGTCGGCGGCGCAGGTGCCCGCACGGGCGGCGCGGTAGGCCGGCGCCCGCGGTCCGCGCCGCAGGCCGCGCCGCGGGCCTGGCCGCCCGGTCCGCGGGACCGCGCCGTTCTCAGCCGGCGGCTCCCGCCGGGGGCGGCGTCCGCGCGCCGTGGGTGATCGTCACGTACAGGTACTCGTCGAGGATCTTGGCCAGGGACACGTGCGGCCTGCCCAGATCGGCGCAGACGGAAGCCTCGGGCAACCCTCCGGCCTCGGCGAGCACTGCGCGCGCCCAGGCACCGCCGGTCCGCAGGTGGCGGGCGAAGGCGTCGCCGTCCCGGGCGCCGTGGAGTCGCTCCGCGATGGCCGCGTCCCAGGGCATGACCGAGGCGGGGCGCAGCGCGTACAGCGCCTTGGAGGCGGCGGTCGGGCCGAGGCTGCGGCGGCCGACCGGTACGGCCGCCAGCTCCGCGTAGGCCTTCGCGAGCCGGGAGATCTCGCGGGGGCCGAGCGCCGCCAGCGGCGCGTCCGGCATCCCCCGGTGGCGCTCCCACCAGGCCGCGAGTCCCGCCCCGAAGGCGTCGGGCTCGCCCTCGCGCGGGTAACGGATGCGGCATCCCCAGGAGTTGAGCCAGCGGTGCAGGGCGGTGCGGTGCGCGGCGGCGGAGAGGTCGAGGGCGCCGGTCTCCTCGCGCAGTGCCAGCCAGCTGCGGTCCACGCCGGCGAATCCGTTGAACACCTCCGCCGCGGCATGCAGCCGGGCCAGCGTGGGCGGTGACGGGACCGGGGCCGGGCCCGCCGGGTCTCCCGCCGCGGTCCCCGCCGGGGGGCGGTCGAGGTGTTCGCGGGCCACCCTCGCCGGCACCACCATCCGCCAGGCCTCGGTGACCAGTTCCGTCAGCTCCTCGCGGTCCAGGGCGGCGAGGTGGGCCTGCGCCCAGTGGAAGCGCAGATCCGACTCCCTGGGCAGGAAGAACTTCGCGGGTTCGGCGGCGACGAGCGCCGCCCGCTCCTCCTTGGGGAAGGCGAAGCCCAGTTCGCTCTCGTCCCGGGAGAGCGCGAGATAGACGATCCTGCCGATCCGGAACTTCACCCGGTCCCGGACGAGATGCTCCTGGGTGCGCGGCAGGGCGAGCGCCAGCCGACGCACGTCGTCCACCGTGACCGCGGCCCGCTCCTTCGGTGTCACGCCGGCCCCCCGCTCACAGGCCCGCGAGCTGCGGGGCGTGGACGTCCAGCGGCCCGTCGAGCGCGCCGACACCGATCGGTGCGGGGCTGCGGCCGCCCAGCCGGTCGGCGAGCGACCTTGCGATGAGCGGCGCGAACTTGAAGGACGTCCCGCCGCAGGCCGCGTACGCGTATCCCGCGCTGCCGAGGGCGACGACCAACGGGCCGCCGGTGGGCGCGAACGCCGAGTAGTAGGCGTCCTTGGCGGTGGCGACCCAGGCCGGCCCGAAGCCGGGGAGGACGTCCCCGAACTCCTTCTCCAGCTTGCGCTGCCAGTACGGGTCGGTGGCGTAGTCGGTGATCGCGTCCACCGCCCGGCAGGCGGTGGCCGAGGTGAGCTTGAGGGCCGTGCCCGCCACCGGGGGGATCAGCCAGGCTCCGCCCCTCGTACCGAGGGCGGGCACGGCCGGGGTGGCGGCCCAGGCGGCCGCCTGCCGCCGCGGCACCCTGCAATACAGGAGGGACTGCCGGTAGAGCGTGAGCTGTTCGGACATGCCCGCCGGCAGCAGGTCCCGCGACCAGGGGCCGACCGCCATGAGGACCGCGTCGCCGTGCAGCACCTGCCCGTCCACCAGCCGTACCGTGCCGCTATCGGCGTCGACGGCGGTCACGGGCCGGTGTTCGATCAGCTCGATGCCGCGCTGCCACTTCAGCCAGCCGACGCATGCCGCGAGGACCCGTTCGGCCAGCAGAACGCCCGCCTCGGTCTCCAGCACCCCGCCGAGGCCGCCGTCCAGGTGCAGGTGCGGGTAGCGGTCGGCGAGGCCGGCCGAGGTCAGCTCCGTCGCCCTCCCCCCGGCCCTGACGATCATGGCTGCCCCGTCCGCGGCCGCCGCCGGCGGCACGACGGTGAGTGCACCGACCTGCTCGTAGAAGCGCGTCACGAGGAGCTCTTCCAGCTCGATCCACCGCCGGTGTGCCCGCAGGGCGGCGCCGGTGGTCTGCGGGTCCGCGGGATGCAGGGCTCGCAGGATCCGGTGCTGGTCGAAAGAGGTGGCCCGGCTGTGCGGGATGGGCCCCTGGTCGACGATCGTGACCCGGTGTCCGTCGAGCACGCACTCGACCGCCGTCAGCAGCGCGATCACGCCCGCGCCCACTACCGTTACCCTCGCCGACATCACCCTCCTCCTTTCTTGGTGTCCGGTTCCCGACGCGTCAGCTGTCGAGGACGATGGTGGTCAGCGCCTCGGCCTTGGCGAGGGACTCCTCGCAGCTCAGGAAGTCGTCGCCGGCGCAGATCAGGTTGGCGTAGCGGCTGAGGTAGCCGTCCGGCGGCAGCAGCAGCTCCGTGCCGGCGGGCACCATCACGTTGACCTCCAGCAGCCCCGGCACGTCCGTGACGGCGGGTGCGTCGATCGACCGGACCGTGCCGTTCCGTGGCGGGTAGAGGAAGCGGATGCCGACCGTGCGGGACAGCGTCGGCTCCCGTTCCGGCAGGGTGCCCGAGGCGATCTCCGCGGCCAGTTCGCCCGGCTCGACGCCGGTGGCCAGGCTGCCCAGGTAGGGGATCAGGTCGCCGCCGAGGCGGGCGTTCACTTCGATGATCACCGGACCTCGGGTGGTGAGCTTCACCTCCGTGTGTGTGATCCCGTAGCCGATGCCCAGCTCCCGGTGTGCGGCCCGCAGCACGCGCAGCAGCTCCTGGTCGGCGAGCAGCGGGTCGGTGGCGCTGACGGTGTGCCCGGTCTCCTCGAAGTAGGGCGCGAGGCCGACTTCTTTGCGGGCGAGGAAGAGCGGGCTCCAGGCGCCGTCGAAGACCGTGCCGTCGATGCTGATCTCGGGGCCCATGACGCACTCCTCGACCAGCGCCCCGCCCTCGTAGTCGCTGTTCCCGCCGCGGCTGGCGGCGTCCGCGACCTCGAAGGCGGCACGGACCCCCTCGGGGCCGTCGACCTTGATGACGCCGATGCTGGCGCCCATGCCGCGGGGCTTCAGGACGACCGGGTAGCCGAAGGCGTCGGCCGTCGCGAGCGCCTCGTCCGCTCCCGTCACGTAGGCGAAGTGCGGCTGGGGCAGCCCGGCGGCGGTCAGCAGCTGCCGGGTGTTGTGCTTGTTGCGGCAGTTGTCCGCCCCCCGGAAGGTCAGTCCGGGCAGGCCGAGCCGCTCGGCTATGAGGGCCGTGGTCACGACGAGCGTCTCGTCGTAGCTGAACACGCCGACCACGCGGTGCTCGGCGGCGACCGCTTCGGCAGCCTTGATCAGGCCTTCCGTGTCGGGCACGAGGCGTTGCGGGTCGAGCAGCTCCACGGTGGTGGAGCCCAGTACGTGGTCGCGCTGCCAGGTCGGTTCGGCCGCGTCCAGGATCCAGATCGGGCGCCGGCGGGCCGCGCCCGCGAGCAGGTACTCGCGGTAGGCGCGCTGTCCGCTGCCGACCAGGATCACCACGCCGTCATCGGTCGTGTGGGCGTCATCGGTCATGTTCGTCACCTCGCGGAGTTGGTCAGGACCCGGTCCCCGGCCGTCGCGATCGCGGCCAGCACGGGCTTGGCGATGGCGAGGTAGTCGGAGGTGGACAGGGCCACGGAGCGGTCCAGGCGGGCCGCGTTGAAGTAGATCTCTTCGGTGAGTGCCAGGCCCTCGTCCACGACGAGGTGGAGGTCGGGGTGGAAACTGAGCGGCATCACGGTGCCGCAGACGCTGCCGGCCAGCCGTTCGGCGATCTCCGGGGTGGCGAAGGCGGTGCGGCCTCCGCCGAACAGCGCGGCGACCGCGGCCAGGTCGACCTGGCGGTCTCCGGGGACCACCGCGAGCACGTACTTGCCGACCCGCTTGGTGATGCTGACGCGGACGATGATGCACTTGGCGGCCTGCTCCAGCGGGTGCCCGCGCAGCACGCTGGCGAGGTCCGTGCGGCCCTCGGCCGGGTGGTCGATCAGGCGGTAGCGGGCCTGGTGCAGGTCGAGCAGGTCGAGCAGCGTCCGGTACATCAGTGGGCCTCCGCCTCTTCCGCGGCCGTGCCGGCGTAGTGCCAGTCCTCGGGGTTGATCAGTCCGAAGGGGTTGATCGGGGCGACGCCCTGGAGGCCCTTGGCGACCTCCAGCAGGCGGAAGGGGAAGTTGGGCATCCAGATCACCGGAACCTGCTGTGCGATGTAGTCCTGGTAGGCGTACAGGTCCTCCAGGTCGTCGCTGACCACGGTCCGGGCGATCAGCTCGTCCGCCTTCGGGTCGCTGTAGCTGCCGAAGTTGACGGAGGATCCGCTGGAGTAGAGGGCCTCACCGGTGGGGTAGAAGCCCGGGCCGTAGCCCCAGCCGCCGTTCCAGTCGCTGAACTCCCACAGGCACGGGCTGTCGGGACCGGGGGTGCAGGTGGTGTCCTCCAGGACCAGGACGCTCGCCTCGACCTCGGTCAGCACGATCTCGATGCCGGCCCGTGCGGCGTCGGCGGCGAACTTTCGCATGACCTCGGTGAGGGTCTCGTGCCCCGCGGCGTAGCGCATCGAGAACCGCAGCGGAGTGCCGGCCGGGATGCCTTCGCCCGCCTCACCGGGGCCGGTGCCCTCACGGACGCAGACGCCCGGCGTGGAACTGATGTCCCACCCGTTCCCGGTCAGGAAGGTCCGGGCCGCCTCGACGTCGAAGGGGTACGGGTCGTCGTGCGCGGCGGGGGAGAGCAGCGGGCTGTCGGGCAGCGCCGGGATGGGCCCGGTGGTCGGGTAGCCGTAGCCCTTGTAGACGTCGCGGATGGCGCCCCGGGAGTCGAGGCAGGACTGCAGTGCCTGGCGGAAGTAGAGCTGCTTGAAGATTTTTCCGGCAACGGTGGGGTTGTTGAAGTTGATCGGGAAGTAATGGATTTTGTAGGTGAGCTGGGGGACGAGGTCGTAGTGCTCGCCGAGCGGGTTCGGCCCGCCGGCCAGCAGGTCCTCGGCCGGCTCCGTGACCTCGTCGAAGGGCAGGAATCCGACCTGTACGCCGTCGACCGCCTCGGGTCCGCGGCGCAGCATCTCGTACTGCTCGGTGTCCGAGCCGGTGGGAATCAGCCGGAACTCGTCCAGGTAGGGCTTGTTGGGGCCGCTGTAGCTCTCGTTGGGCGTCAGGACCGCTTCGCCCGACACCCCGTCGATGGTGTAACGCGTCAGCTTCCAGGGGCCGTTGACCACACCCCAGACGGGGCTGGTGTCCCAGCTCTTGCGCTCGTCGTTGCAGGCCCTCAGGTAGGCGTAGACCGCCGAGGCCTGGGACGGGTCGTGGGTGGCGTCGGCCGGCCGGTCGTCGCCGGTGCGGTCCCACGCCCTGGGCAGCGGGGTGATGGTGCTGAACTGGTTCATCAGGACCCAGTTGTGCGAGTAGGCGCGGTCGAAGGTGAAGCTCACCTTGTCCTCGGCGACCTTCTGGTAGCCGGTCAGGTTGTCCGGGAAGAAGCCCGGCGTGTATCCGCCGAAGCTGTCCTTCTCAGCCTCCAGCAGGTGCATCCACAGCATCACGTTGTCGGCGTTGACGGTCTCGCCGTTCGACCACCGGTAGGGCTTGACGGTGATGGTCGCCGTGCGGCCGTCCTCGCTCCACACCGGGGGCTCGGCGAGGCTGCGCTCGTAGTCGACCGTCGGCTGGCCGCCGGAGCCGTACCAGTAGAGCGGGCGGTACATCAGTGTCTGGAACTCGTGCAGGTTGGCCACCCCGTAGTACTCGCCGGGGGTGAAGGGGAAGATGAAGACCGGGCTGAATCCGCTGGTGCAGGCCCAGGTCACGCTCCCCCCGCGGAGCGGGGTCGTGGGCGGGGTCATGTCCGTACTTCCTCCAATGCGGATTCACCGCTGTCCGAGTGGGCCCCGTAGCGCTCCCAGCGCTCGTTGAGCCGGATCCGTCCGTCGTCGAGGAACTCGGGGGTGCTCCAGCACCTGCCCGCGATCACTTCACCGCTCGCGAGGACCATCGTGTAGGCGAATTCGAGGTTGCCGTCGGGCTCCACGCGCCCGTTGAGCGAACCGCGGCGGACGGGCCCCCCGTCGAAGTCGGCCCAGAGCAGGTCCCCTTCCTGGCGGTAGTGGCCGACGGGGGCGTCCTCGTCCTTCGGGTATCCGGTGTTGCGGAAACTCCTGCCGTCGTAGTCGATCACGTGGCCCGTATCTCCTGACTGCAGCACTTGACCGCGCCGCCGGCCTTCAGCAGCTCCGACATGTCCACGCCGTGGGGCTCGAATCCGCGGGCCCTCAGCTCATCGATCAGGCCGGTCGCGGTCTCCGTCAGGACCACGTTCAGTCCGTCGCTCACCGCGTTGAGGCCGAAGGCCTCGGCATCCTCCCGGGTCGCGAGGATCGCGTCCGGGTACAGCTCCCGCAGCACGGCCCGGCTCTCGTCGGAGAAGGCGGCGGGGTAGTACATCACCAGGTCGTCGTCGAGGACGCACAGCGCGGTGTCCAGGTGGTAGAAGCGGGGGTCGGTCAGGGCCAGGCCGACCACGGGCAGGCCGAAGAACGCGCGGAGCTCCTCGAACGCGCCGGGGTCGCTGCGGAATCCCGCGCCGGCCAGGATCCGCCGGCCGGCCGGGGCGAAGTCGCCCTCGCCCTCGTTGACGCGGTCCGGGACCTTGATGTCGGTGTAGCCGTGTTCCTCGAACCAGGCCCGGTAGGCGTCGGCCTCGGCCGCCCGTTCCTGGTGGCGGAACTTCGCGATCAGGACCTTCCCGTCGACCACGGTGGCGCCGTTGGCCGAGAACACCATGTCCGGCAGGCCGGGCACCGGGTCGATGTACGAGACCTCGTGGCCCAGGCCGAGGAACAGGTCCCGGACCCGCTCCCACTGGGCCAGAGCCAGAGCCGCGTCCATCGGCTTGTCCGGGTTCATCCACGGGTTGATCGCGTAGCTCACCTCGAAGTGGGTGGGCCGGCACATCAGGTAGTGGCGCCTGGTGGCGGTGCGCCGGACGGTCTCAGCCATGCTCGGGCCTCATCTCGGTACGGATGCGGCCGGCCGCGACGTGTGCGGCGGTCAGCGCCTCGGTCAAGGAGGTGCCGGTGGCCCCGATGAAGCCGAGGATGTTGTTGCCCGCGGGCGGCCGCTTGATGACGCTGCCCGGGGTGGCGGTGATCTTGAGGAAGAACAGCGCCGGGTCCTCGGCCACCTCGCTCGGCACGTCGATCGACTCGACCGTGCCGGCGCCGCTGATCAGGCACATCGCGGCGGTGTGCACCTCGGTCGGCGCGTAGTGGGAGACGTCGGGCCGGATGCCGCGGGCCACGTCCGACACGCATTGGATGGGGTCGTGGCCGGCGCTGATGCGGGCCATGTGGTCGAGCCCGCCGCCTCCGGGGCGGATCGCGATCTCCAGGATGAAGGGCCTGCCCTGGTGGAAGCGCACCTCGGCGTGGAGCACCGACCGGCGCAGTCCCTGCGCGTGGGCCGCGTCCCGGACCACCTCGTGGACGGCGGCGACCTGCTCCGGGGTCAGCGAACTCGGCGCGTGGTGGACGTCGTCGTCGAAGGTTCCGCTCTCGACGGTGATCCGGTCCACGATGGAGCCGAGGTACACCTCCTCGTCCCAGGCCAGCGCCTCGATGAGGTGCTCGTGCCCGTCGAGGTAGCCCTCGACGATGATCCCGTGCGGACCGAGGTCCAGGCCGTCGGCCTCCATCAGCGCCCAGGTCATGGTCTCGATGCCCGAGGTGGCGTCCGCGAAGCGGGCGCGCATCTCCTCGGGGTCGTCGACCTTGAAGACGAAGTTGCTGGCGGCGCCGAGGGTCGGCTTGAGGATCAGCGGGTAGCCGAGCTCCTCGCCGGCGGCCAGGGCCGCCTCGACGTCGGGGGCGTAGCGGAACCCGGGATGCGCCGCGCTGCCGCGCTCGTGCGCCTGGCGCATGAGCAGCTTGTTGCGGCTGGTGCGGGCGGCCTCGAAGCCGATGCTCGGCAGTCCGAGCGCCTCGGCGACGACCGCCACCGTGACGACCCCGGACTCGGAGAAGGTCAGGACCCCCTCGAAGTCCTCCTCCGCGTGCCAGGCCTTGGCGGCCGTGACGATGTCCTCGATGTGCTTGGATCCGGCGATCCGGTAGCGGTCCGCGTCCCAGAAGTCCTCGGTTCCGATGCCGTTCAGTACGAAGACCTGGGCGCCGCGTTCCTCAATCTGCTGGTAGCGGGAGACGTAGTAGGTGGCGTTCTGGCTGGCCTCGATGGCGAGCAGCTTCATGTCCGGTCCTCCTCTCAGACCCTGGCCGGGACGGACTCGCGGGCCTCGGCCCCGGCCGTGACGGGCTCGGCGGCCTCGGCGGCCGCGACGGGCTCGGACTCTTCGGCGGCCTCGGCGGCCTTGGCGGCGGCCTCAGCGGCGGCGACCTCACGGTCGTGCTTGCGCAGCGACAGGATGGTGAGCGAGGCGATGACGACGACCAGGACGGAGAGGGCGTAGAAGCCGTTCTTGACGTTGGTGGAGTCGACGAGCAGGGAGATCAGGACGACGGCGGCGGTGCCGGCCGCGAGGCCGAAGGCGTTGGTGGCGCCGAAGACGAAGCCCGTCTTCTCCTCGGGGGCCGCGCTCATGAGGGCGGTGCGGGCGGAGATGCGCGCCACGCAGAAGGCGATGGCGGCGAAGGGGATGACGGCCATCATCGCGTAGAGGTGCAGGGACTCCAGCGACAGCAGCACCGCGAAGGCGAGGTAGCCGATCAGGGCCGTCTTCAGCACGGTGGCCCTGGAGCTGATCTTCTTGAAGGCCCAGGCCGCGAAGAGCGCACCGATGCCGAACAGGGCGTCGACGATGCCGAGGTAGCCGGCGTTGGACTTGAAGCCGTCGATGACCAGGACCAGCATGATGCTGTTGCCGACGATGATGACGATGTTGCCGATGATGTAGAGCAGCGCCAGACGGGCCAGCGGCGGGCGGGTGGCGGAGGCGGCGACCGTCGCGGCGGCGGCCTTGGCGGCGGCCTCGGTGGCACGGGTGGCCTCGCCCGCCGGACGGCGGCCGATGAAGAACAGCAGGGCGGCCGAGACCAGGAAGGTGATCGCGTTGAAGTAGAAGAGCGACGTGGTGCCGACCCAGACGATCACCCAGCCGCCGAGGGCCGCGGAAGCGAGCGTGCCGGCCTGGATGGCGATCTCGGAGTTGCCGTTGAACTGGGCGAGCCGGGACTCCGGGATGCGCTCCTTGATCAGCGCGTTGCTGGCCGGGAAGAAGAGGGCCGCGGAGATCGACAGGATGAAGCTGGCGACGTAGCTGACCGTCGAGGGGTTCCCGCCGAGGGCCAGCCAGACGGGCAGGCCGATCGCGGCGGCCGCGCTGGCCAGGTCCGAGATCATCGCCAGGGTGCGGCGGTCGAAGCGGTCGGCGAGCTTGCCGAAGAACAGGGACAGCGCCACCTGCGGAATGGTGACGGCGATCATCAGCCAGCTCACCGCGAGCATGGTGTTGGCTTCGGTGAACACCAGGTAGGAAGCGGCGGTGAGCTGGATGCCGTTGCCCAGGTTGGTGATGAACGTCGCGGGGATGAGCAGTCGTTCTGCCCGATTGGGTCGGGGCGGGGCGATCGTGGACACGGGTGCTCCTCGGGAGGTCAGGCTCGGACGTCGACCGGCACGGGCAGGGGCTCGAAGGCCCCCACGACGGTGGACAGGAGGGGGAGTCGCAGGGGCGCGACGGTGGTGGCCGCGGTCGTGCCGGCCGGGAGGGTCAGATCGGCGCCGGCCTGCTCGGCACGGGCCGCGAGGTCGACGAGCAGCGGGGCGGCGCACGCGATGAGGGTCCGGACGGCCAGCACCAGGTCGCCCAGGTCGGTGGGTACGTCCACCGCGACGCGGTCGGCCTGCTTCAGCAGCCGGTCCAGGTGGACGACCAGGAGGTCGGCGGCCCGGTGGAGGCTGAAGCTCTCCAGCTCGTAGTGGGAACGGAAGCGCTCGACGACGATGGCGGCGTGCTCGGCGCCGGTCTCGGACAGCGGCAGCACCGCGTCGGCCGGTGTTCCGGCCAGCATTTCCTCCAGGCGGCCTGCGAGCCGGTTCCACGGCTCGACCAGGCGGTCGGCCGACAGCTGTTCCAGCGCCTCGCGGCTGAAGTTCGTGCGGGAGTGCTCCGGAGCGGTCAGCGCCAGGTAGAAGCGGACCAGGTCCCGCGGTACCTCGGCCACCAGGTCGGCGGCCCACACCACGTGGCCCTTGCTCGTGGAGAACTTCTGGTTCTCCAGCTCGTAGAACTCGTTGGAGATGATCGCGTGCGGCTCGACGTACCGGTCGCCGTGCGCCATCAGCAGCGCGAGGTGCGTCATCCCCCAGAAGTAGACGTTGTCGAATCCGAGGAAGTAGACGAGCTCGATGCCGTGCTCGGCGAGCCAGTGCTCGTCGTAGCGGTCGGCGTGCTCACCGAGCTGCTCGGCGGCCCACCAGGTGCAGTACATCGAGGCGGCCATGCCCTCGGCCCAGGCGTTGAGGACCTGGTCCGGGGTCTCGGTGAAGGGGGCCGGGATGCCCCAGCCGGTCGGGTAGGTGATCGGGAAGTCCGGCAGGGGCCGGTCCAGGGCCTCCCGGATGAGCTGCGCGGTGTGCGGGCGCAGCATGTCGCGGTGGCGGACGTAGTAGTCGGCGAGCCGGTCGCGGTACTCCTCCATCGGCAGCACCAGGATCTGCGCCTCGCGGTGCGTGACGACGGCGTCCGGGTCGACGGTGGAGCGCGGGCGCAGCAGCTCGTCGAAGTTGTTGGGATGGCCGCAGGACTCGCAGAGTCCGCCGCGGCTCTCCACCAGGCAGACCGGGCAGTCGCCGGCGACGAGGCCCTCCATGAGGTACTCGCCCGTCGCCTCGACGTAGGGCAGCCGCACCGTCTTCAGCCGGAACGCACCGTCGGTGTGGAGGTCGGTGACGAAGTCGACGACGGTCTGTCGGTAGCCCTTGTCGAAGGGCGCGAAGCCGTCCACGGAGATCCCGGCCGCCTCCAGGGTGGCGCGGATCTGCGTCGCCGAGCGCAGCGCCAGCTCCTCCGGGGTCAGACCGGCGCGCGCGGCGCTGGAGACCACGTAGGTCTGGCTGTCGTCGGTGCCGCTGGTGAAGACCACCGGACGGCCGGACGCGCGCAGGTAGCGCGCGTACACATCGCCGGCGATGTACGGGCCCGCCAGGTGCCCGGTGTGCAGGTCCCCGTTGGGGGTCGGTGGGGGCGCGATGATGACCGTACGGGGTGTCATGCCGGGGCTCCTTCGTGGCGTGCTGCGAACCGCTGTGTCATGTCGAGGTCCCACCAGACCGAATACATTTCGAAGTCCGCGTCCGACTCGTTGATCACCCGGTGTGCGGTGCCGGGGGTGAAGTGGACGATGTCCCCCTTCACGAAGGGCTTGCGGACGCCCTCCGACTCCAGGACGGCGGAGCCGGCGACGGCGATGAAGATCTCGTACTCGTGGTGGGCGTGGGCCGTCGAGGCGGTTCCGGGGCGGATCACGCACCAGGAGCCTTCGAAGGGGGCGTTGAGTTCGGGCCAGGGCAGCAGGCGCTGGGCGTCCAGACCGTTCTCGTGCGTCAGTGCTTCGCGGTCGAGTTGCTTGGTGAGCATGTGGTTCGGTCTCTCCTCGTCATGCGGTGTGGCTCGTGGGGGCGTGCGGTGCTCAGACCGCGCCGGCGAGGGCGAGCTCCCGCGCCTCGGCCGTGAACTCCGCCGACCGGGAACGGCGGTGGGCGAGGATGTCCTGGGTGATCTCGGCGGAGCGTCCCGCGAGCACGCTGAGCAGCGAGTCGGCGATGCCGTGGGTGGCCTCGTTGACGCCCTGCAGGTAGACGGCGGCGGTCGCCGGGCGGCCGAGGTCGAGCCGGTAGTTGCGGCTGACGTTGATCTCGTCGAGCCCGATCGCCGCGGCGAGGGCCTTGACCGCCCACGGCATCGCGCGGACGAAGCCGGTGCCCAGCAGCACCAGGTCGGTGCGCATCTCCCGCTCGGTGCCCGACTTGCGGTCGACGAGGGTCAGGACGACCTCCTCGCCGTCCATCCGCGCGGCGGCCACGTCGGTCATCGGCTGCATGCCCAGGCGCTCCTCGCCGCTGCGGCGGTCCTGGTAGAACTGCCGGTAGAGGCCGTCGAGGGTGGCCGGGGCCAGGCCGCCGTAGTTGGAGCGGTACATCTCGGCGAGCAGTTGCTGACGGGCCTCGGGCGAGGACTCGTAGAACTCGTCGATGAAGGACGAGTAGTACAGCTCGTTGGTGAACTTGCTGCTCTCGTACCCGTTCAGGCCGATGGAGCGCATGATCATCGTGGGCTTGCACTCGGGCAGGTCCCGCAGGGCTGCGCCGAACAGCTCGGCCGCGCTCTGCGCACCGCCGACGACGGCGACCCGGTGCGGCAGGTCCTTGCGCACCTCGCCGATCCGCTGGCTGTACTGCGTGCTGTGGATGACCCGGTCGGCCGGCAGGCCGGCGAACACCTCGGGGACGTGGGCGTCGCGGCCCGCGCCGATGACCAGGTAGCGGCAGCTGATGGTGTCGCCGTCGGCCAGCGTCACCACCCAGCCGGAAACCTCCCCGTCCGTTCCGGTGACCGGCTCGACGGACGTGCATTCACGGCCGTATTCGACCTTCACCGTGTCGAGTTCGTCCGCCACCCATTGCAGGTACTCGGATATCTCACTGCGATAGGGCACGAAGCTGGCGAGATTGACGAAGGCGTCCAGGCGCTCCTGCGCGTGGAGGAAGTTGACGAAGGAGAAACGACTGGTCGGATTGCGCAGGGTGACCAGGTCCTTGAGGAAGGAGACCTGGCTGAGGGCATCGGGCAGGAGCATGCCGCGCTGCCACACGATGTCGCGCTCGCGCTCGATGAGCAGGGTGTCGCCGGCCAGCTCGGGAGCGAGCTCCTCGACGGCGATCGCCAGCGCCAGGTTCGCCGGACCTGCACCGACTGCGAGCAGTTCGACGTTGCGATGCGCCATGGAAGTACCTCCAGATGGAACAGGTGGACAGGTTGGTACGGTCAGGCAGGAGGCCTCGGGCCGTTGTGCGGCTCCGTTCCCCGCCTTGCGAAACCGGTTGATGACCTCATTCCACGGCGCCGTGCGATTGCCCGGAACACATCACGGGCACGGACAATCAACTCGGGTGCGGACCTGGTGAGGGGCGTTGATTGGCCGGTGTCCTCCGAGCCTTCCGGTCAATGCGGAGGCGTTTTTCCATGGGACGGAGCGATCAGCCGCTTCAGACGTATCCGGCCGGCCGACCATCCCTCGGCCGCCGGGCTTCCATCACCACCCCATGAGAAGGAGCCCTCCGTGCCGCTCACCGAGGCCATCACCCCCGCCGGCGCCCCGCACCTTTCCGGGTCCACCGCCCGTGTCGCCACGCGCCGCCGCCTGCTGATGTGCCGGCCCCGGCACTACGACGTCACGTACTCGATCAACCCGTGGATGAACCCGCAGCACGCCACGGACAACGCGCTGGCCGTGAGCCAGTGGGAGGGCCTGCGCGACCTGTACCTCGAACTCGGCCACATGGTGGAGGAGATAGAGCCGCTGGAGGGCATGCCCGACATGGTGTTCGCGGCCAACGGCGCCACCGTCGTGGACGGCAAGGTCTACGGCGCCCGCTTCCGCCACGCGGAGCGCACGGCGGAGGGTCCGGCGTACCTGCGGTGGCTGGAGGGCCGCGGCTACACGGACACGCTGTGGCCGGAGTACGTCAACGAGGGCGAGGGCGACATCCTCACCGTCGGCCGGCGCCTGCTGGCCGGTACGGGCTTCCGCACCGACCCGCGCTCGCACGCGGAGGCCCAGGAGTTCTTCGGGCTGCCCGTCACCTCGCTGACCCTGGTCAACCCGGACTACTACCACCTCGACACGGCGCTGTCCGTGCTGTCGGACGACGAGGTGATGTACTACCCGGCGGCCTTCTCCCAGGGCAGCCAGGCCGTGCTGCGCACGATGTTCCCCGACGCGATCCTGGCCTCCGCCGAGGACGCGGCCGTCTTCGGCCTCAACGCCTTCTCCGACGGCCGCAACGTGCTCCTTCCCGCCGCGGCCACCGGCCTGCACGCGAAGCTGAGGGCGCGGGGCTTCGAGCCGATCGGCGTCGAGCTGTCCGAACTCCTCAAGGCCGGCGGCAGCGTGAAGTGCTGCACCCTGGAACTGCGCGACCGCTGATCCCCGCACGGCACGGCGAAGACCCCTTCCGGCCCCCCTCCCACGGGCCGGAAGGGGTCTCTCGTCGTACGGGGCCCCGCGCGCCGGTCAGAGGTTGGTGCGGATCAGCGCCAGCAGGCCGGGGAAGCGCTCCTCCAGGTCCTCCCGGCGCAGGGTGGCGGCCCGGCTGTTGCCGCGGTCCACCTGCCGCACCAGTCCGGCCTCGCGCAGGATCCGGAAGTGGTGGGTGATCGTCTCGACCGTCTTCGACGGCCCCGCCCGCGCCACCGAGATGTCCGGCGCCGTGGACACCGAGGCGTTCGGCCGCTTCCTGGCCCAGTCCTACGACTCCGCCTTCCACACCGTGCTCTGGGGCCTCGCCGTGGTCTGCGTCGCCCTCTGCGCCGTGGTCGCCGCCCTGCTGCGCGGCGGATCCGCCGAGCGCACGGCCTGACGGCCGGCCCGGCGGGCCCGTGAGCCCGCGGCCAAACCGTCGCCGCCCCCCGTCGACTTGGGGACGGGCGCCCTGCACACACCCCCAGGCATATAGATGCATATACCATACAGATGGTCGCCCCGAGGGCGCGCAAAATGCCCCCCGACCTGCGTTTCCGCAGGTCGGGGGGCATGTGGTGTGGAGCCTAGGAGATTCGAACTCCTGACATCTGCCTTGCAAAGGCAGCGCTCTACCAACTGAGCTAAGGCCCCGTGGAACTGGACGCACCTGTCCCGTGCGAGGGATGCGGTCGTTCCGCAGAACAGAGTACCGGGTTTACCCCCTCATCTCGCAAAATGATAGGGACTCCCGCCTCACGACCACTCTCCGTAAGATGCTCGCGAGGTTCGCACCAGCGAAGGGGAGTAGTAAGAGTGGACGCAGTACAGCAAGAGGCCACGGCCAGAGCCAGAGAGCTCCAGCGCAGCTGGTACGGAGAGCCGCTGGGAGCGCTCTTCCGCAGGCTCATAGACGACCTCGGCCTGAACCAGGCCCGCCTGGCTGCCGTACTCGGCCTGTCGGCGCCCATGCTCTCCCAACTGATGAGCGGCCAGCGCGCCAAGATCGGCAACCCAGCGGTGGTCCAGCGCGTCCAGGCCCTCCAGGATCTGGCCGGACAGGTGGCCGACGGCAGCGTCAGCGCCGCCGAGGCGGCCGACCGCATGGACGAGATCAAGAAGACCCAGGGGGGATCCGTCCTCAGCAGCAGCGGCCAGACCACCACCGGGTCCGGCGCGCCCACCGTCAAGCGTGTGGTCCGCGAGATCCAGTCGCTGCTGCGCTCGGTCTCCGCGGCCGGCGACATCATCGACGCGGCCAACAGCCTCGCCCCCAGCCACCCGGAACTGGCAGAGTTCCTCCGGGTGTACGGAGCCGGCCGCACCGCGGACGCGGTCGCGCACTACGAGGCACACCAGAACTGACGCGCACGGGGGCGGACGACAGGTGACGGGGGACAAGGCGTGACGGGGGACGGGCGCAGCGATGGGTGAGGTCTTCGCCGGCCGGTACGAGCTGATCGATCCGATCGGGCGCGGCGGCGCGGGTGCCGTGTGGCGGGCCTGGGACCACCGCCGTCGCCGGTACGTCGCGGCGAAGGTGCTTCTGCAGAGCGACGCCCACACGCTCCTGCGGTTCGTACGGGAGCAGGCGCTGCGGATCGACCACCCGCACGTACTGGCACCGGCCAGCTGGGCGGCCGACGACGACAAGGTCCTCTTCACCATGGACCTGGTCGGCGGCGGCTCCCTCGGCCATGTGATCGGGGACTACGGTCCCCTCCCGCCCCGCTTCGTGTGCACGCTGCTCGACCAGCTCCTGTCGGGCCTGGCGGCGGTGCACGCGGAAGGCGTCGTGCACCGGGACATCAAACCGGCCAACATCCTGATGGAGGCGACCGGCAGCGGGCGGCCGCACC
This sequence comes from Streptomyces sp. NPDC058880, assembly GCF_042742535.1. NCBI lineage: Bacteria > Bacillati > Actinomycetota > Actinomycetes > Kitasatosporales > Streptomycetaceae > Streptomyces > Streptomyces sp. NPDC058880. Next base: position 150,661 of record NZ_JBHYMC010000005.1, on the reverse strand, counting down.
TGCGGCTGTCCGACTTCGGCATCTCCATGCGCAAGGGCGAGCCCCGGCTGACCGAGACCGACTACGTGGTCGGCACGCCGGGCTATTTCGCGCCCGAGCAACTCATGGGCGCCGAGCCCGACTTCGCCGCGGACCTCTTCGCCGTCGGGCTGGTCGCGCTGTACCTCCTCAAGGGCAGCAAGCCCGACTCCCAGGCCCTGGTGGACCACTTCCGCGCGCACGGGACCCCGGACGCCCCGCAGGGCGTCCCCGGCCCGCTCTGGGAGGTCGTCGCGAACCTCCTGCAACCCGACCCCCAGAACCGCTTCCGGACGGCCACAGGGGCGCGCAAGGCCCTTGCCGGGGCCGTTGAACTCCTGCCCGCGCCCGCCCCCGGCGAGGAACCGGTGGAGGTGTTCGACCAACTCGGTCCGCTCCCAACCGGATTCGGCCCCGACGGCCCGACGGGCACGGCCCGCTCGGAGCCCGCTTCCGCTCCGTCCGCTCCGTCCACGGCCTCCGCGCCGTCCGCTTCCGGAGCGGCTTCCGGCGCGGGCCCTCAGCCGCCCACCGCGGCGCCGGGCGGCTCGGCCGCCACCTGGGCGGCGGAGCCCACCCGTACCGACCCCCGCGGCGCTTCCGCCACGGCGCACCCGGTCCCTCGGCAGGCCGCGGCCCCGGTCCCTCCGCCCGCATACGGGCCGCCCGCCTACGGCCCTTCGGAGACGGGCAGCTTCCACCTGCCCCCGCCGACCGCGCCGGGGACCTCGGGGGCACCCACCACGGTGGCCCCGGCCTCCCCGGCCGGCGCGCCGGCCGGCAGGCGCGGTGGTATCGCCCCGCCTCCGCCGAAGGCGGTGGCGTCGCTGCTCGCCGCGGCGCTGGTGTGCTTCGCGGTCGGCGTCTGGGCCCTCACGCAGATGTAGTCCCTGCCCGCCGGGCGCCTCCGGGGACGGCGCGCGCCCCCGCCCCTACGGCCCCGCAGGACCCCACTGCACCGGACGACGCGGCACCGGACGACGCGGGTTCAGCCGGCCCGACCCGGAAGGGACGGGCCCGCGCCGCGGTCCCGCCGGCCGAGCAGGACCCAGCCGCCCAGCACCGCCAGCAGCAGGGCCCCGGTACCGAAGCCTGCGCCCGCCACGACGCGCATCAACGAGCGGGTCCCGGCAGCCTCGGCGGCCTCCGGGGCGGTGAGCCCCTCCCGTGCCGCCGTCCGGTCATCGGCCCCGACCGCGAATCCGCCCGACGCCGGATCCTCCTTGTACGCGGGCCCCTTGGCCGCGGTACCGGTGACCTCCAGCCGCAGCGTCAGCGGGACCGGTACCGCGTCCTCGGTGAAATCGGCGACCTTCGCGCCCATCGTCACAGCGACGTAGTACCAGCCTGCGACGCTCACGGGCCGCACCCCGCGGTCGCCGGAGAAGCGGTTTCCGTAGTCGACCGGAGCGGTCTTCTCCAGGGTGAGCCCGGCCTGCACGCCGTCGTAGGACACGTCCTTGCCCGAGACCGGGCCCCGGAACGGGCTGTAGAGCCTGACGCTCAGTCCGCCCGACGCGGAGGTGTAGTCCTTCGTCTTCTTCGCGGCGGAGAGCTCCGCCCCCAGGCCGAGCCGCTGCCCCCAGTCCAAGGGGACGCGGTACCAGCGGGTTTGCCCGGGTCGCATCTCGTCGCGCCACACGCCGGCGCCCAGGGCGCGCGCGTCGTTGAAGCTGGTACCGCCGGCCCGACCGACCGCCTCGGTGCCGGGCAGCGACGGGGCTCCCGTGGGCCAGCCGCTGGGCGCGGTGGTGGGGGCGCCGGGCCCGCGGCCCGGTTCGCGCTGGACCTTGAGTTCGATCGGCCAGGGGCTCTGGTCGGATCCCTTGGCCGAAGTCCGGGTGACCTTCGCGTAGTAGACGCCGGCGGGCGCGCAGTCGCCGTCCTCGGAGCCCCGGCGGACCCCCGCGGCGGCGAGGGGCACGGCGTCGTAGCCGAAGGTCGCCCGCCCCATGCTCGCCGGGCAGGAGCGCCCGGCGGTGGTCATGAGTTCCACCGCGACGCCGTCGCTGCCGGAGACCTTGGCGCCCGCCGGGGGTCGGAGCACGGCGGAGACGTAGGCGTCGGAGCCGTCCTGCTCCAGGACGAGCCGGTAGAGGCGGTCCCCGGGCCCGATGGTGTCCTCGTAGGTGTTTCCGGCCTCGATGAGCGGGGCGTCCGCCGTGGAGGGCGTGCCCTCGATCGTCCTGGCGCCGTCGGCGGCACGGTAGGTGGGCGGCGGCTGGGGCGCGCTCTCCCCGGCGTACGCGGCGGCGGGAACACCGGCCAGCGCCGTGCCGAGGGCCGCCGCCCACACTGTCGTCCGTACCCGACCCATCACACCCACCCCGTTTTTGCTACCGCAAGCCAAATCTTTGCAGAACGTAAGATTTCGTCACAGAGCAGCACAAAGCCCCGGCCGCAGCGGCAGCCGGGGCTTCATGAACTCGGCCTTCGGTCTCACACACCGGAACCAGAGGGCACGGAGTCGGTTGCCTCCGTCCACAGGTCCTGCTCGGCGCGGTCCGCCTGGATCTGGCGGTACACGAGGAGCCCGCCGATGGCGGCCAGTGCGACCAGGAGCAGCTTCTTCACCGCGCGACCTCGTCTTTCGTTGACGTAGGGGACTTCTGGCGCCCAACAATACACACCGACCGATACCGATCGGTGACCTGGCGGCTCACCAACTGGCCCAACGAAGAAGACCCCCAGGCCTTTGGCCTGGGGGTCTTCAACACTGTGGGGCTAACAGGATTTGAACCTGTGGCCTCATCCTTATCAGGGATGCGCTCTAACCAACTGAGCTATAGCCCCTCCGCGCTGCGCGCTGACTCCTGAAGATTAGCGCACAGACCCGGTCAGGCCAAAATCGGTTACCGGCGGGCGTCTGCGCAGGTCATCCGACCCGTCACCGGCGCTTCCCCGGAAGGCCTACTCGTCCTCGGCGAGGGTCAGCTCGACGCCGCCGACGAATCCCGCCGACAGGTTGTAGATGAACGCGCCCAGCGTCGCCAGCGCCGTCGCCAGCACCACGTCGATCACCGCGATCACCGACGTGAAGATCAGCACGCGCGGCAGCGACATGAACGCCTGCAGGTCGAAGCCGTTGCCCTCGTTCGAGCCGGTCGCCTCGCTGATCGTGCCGCCGACGGTCGAGAAGACGCCCATCGCGTCCATGACCATCCACAGCACCGCCGCCGCCACGACCGTGCAGATGCCCAGCGCGATCGACAGCAGGAAGCTGACCTTCATCACCGACCACGGGTCCGCCTTGGCCACCCGCAGCCGCGCCTTGCGCGTCCTGGGGGCCGTACGGACCTGCGTACGCGGCTTGCGCTGGGTGGCGGCCGCGCCGCCGGCGCGCGGCGCGCCGGGGCCCGCGGGCGCCGAGTAGGCCTGCGGCGGCTGATACGGCTGCGCAGGCCCGTCCTGCTCCGCCCCGGCGGCGGGCTTGGCCTCGGCCTCGTCCGGCGCCTGCGGTCCTCGGGTGTCCGTCACGGTTCCCCCCTGGGAGTCCGCGGCGGGGCCACGGGCACCGTTCGCTCCAGTTCTGGCCGGTCCGGCGCCCGTGGCTCCACTCACGACTTACTCCTCGTGCTCCCCGGCCGAAGGCTGCGTGCCCTCGGCGGCCTCGGCGGCCGGTGCGTCGGCCCCCTCGGTCTCGTTCTCGTCGACCTCGACCTCGTCAGCTTCCTGACCGGCCTCGGCGTTGCGGGCGATACCGACCACGGCATCGCGCTTGCCCAGGTTGATCAGCTGGACGCCCATGGTGTCACGGCCGGTCTCCCTGACTTCATTGACGCGCGTACGAATCACACCACCGCTGAGCGTGATGGCGAGAATCTCGTCCGATTCGTCCACCACGAGCGCCCCGACGAGCGACCCGCGGTCCTCCACGATCTTCGCTGCCTTGATGCCCAGACCGCCACGGCCCTGGACGCGGTACTCGTCGACCGCCGTCCGCTTGGCGTAGCCGCCGTCGGTCGCGGTGAAGACGAACGTACCGGGCCGGACCACGCTCATGGAGAGCAGTTCGTCGCCTTCCCGGAAGCTCATGCCCTTCACGCCCGAGGTCGCGCGGCCCATCGGACGCAGCGCGTCGTCGGTCGCGGTGAAGCGGATGGACTGCGCCTTCTTGCTGATCAGCAGCAGGTCGTCCTCGGAGGACACCAGCTCGGCACCGATCAGCTCGTCGGCGGTGCCGTCTGCGCCGTCGGCACCCGTCTCGCGGAGGTTGATGGCGATGACGCCACCCGAGCGGGGCGAGTCGTAGTCCTTGAGGGCCGTCTTCTTCACCAGGCCGCCCTTGGTGGCCAGGATCAGGTAGGGCGCCGCCTCGTAGTCGCGGATCGCGAGGATCTGCGCGATCTTCTCGTCCGGCTGGAAGGCCAGCAGGTTCGCCACGTGCTGCCCGCGCGCGTCGCGGCCGGCGTCCGGCAGCTCGTACGCCTTGGACCGGTAGACCCGGCCCTTGTTCGTGAAGAACAGCAGCCAGTGGTGGGTGGTGGAGACGAAGAAGTGGTCGACCAGGTCGTCCTGCTTCAGCTTCGTACCGCGCACGCCCTTGCCGCCGCGCTTCTGCGAGCGGTAGTCCTCGGTCTTGGTGCGCTTGACGTAGCCGCCGTGCGTGATGGTGACGACGATGTCCTCTTCGGCGATCAGGTCCTCGATGGACATGTCACCGTCGAAGGGGACCAGCTTGGAGCGCCGGTCGTCGCCGAACTTCTCGACGAGCGCCGCCAGTTCCTCGCTCACGATGGAGCGCTGGCGGTCCTCGGAGGCCAGGATCGCGTTGTACTCGTTGATCCGGGCCTGCAGCTCGTCGTGCTCGGCGACGATCTTCTGCCGCTCCAGCGCGGCGAGGCGGCGCAGCTGCATCTCCAGGATCGCGTTCGCCTGGATCTCGTCGATCTCCAGCAGGCCCATCAGGCCCTCGCGCGCGATCTCGACCGTGTTGCTGCGCCGGATCAGCGCGATGACCTCGTCGATCGCGTCCAGCGCCTTGAGCAGGCCGCGCAGGATGTGGGCGCGCTCCTCCGCCTTGCGCAGGCGGAAACGCGTGCGCCGGACGATGACCTCGATCTGGTGCGTCACCCAGTGGCGGATGAAGGCGTCGATCGACAGCGTGCGCGGCACACCGTCCACCAGCGCCAGCATGTTCGCGCCGAAGTTCGTCTGCAGATCGGTGTGCTTGTAGAGGTTGTTCAGCACGACCTTGGCGACGGCGTCGCGCTTGAGCACGATCACCAGGCGCTGGCCCGTGCGCGAGGAGGTCTCGTCGCGGACGTCGGCGATGCCGCCGATCTTGCCGTCCTTGACCAGGTCGGCGATCTTCTGCGCGAGGTTGTCGGGGTTGGTCTGGTACGGGAGCTCCGTGACCACCAGGCACTGGCGGTTCTGGATCTCCTCGACCTCGACCACCGCGCGCATCGTGATGGAGCCGCGGCCGGTCCGGTAGGCCTCCTCGATGCCCTTGCGGCCCACGACGAGCGCGCCGGTCGGGAAGTCGGGGCCCTTGATCCGCTCGATGAGCGCGTCCTGGAGCTCCTCGTGCGAGGCGTTCGGGTGCTCCAGCGCCCACTGGGCACCGGCCGCGACCTCGCGCAGGTTGTGCGGCGGGATGTTGGTGGCCATTCCGACCGCGATGCCGGCGCTGCCGTTGACCAGCAGGTTCGGGAAGCGGGCCGGGAGGACGGTCGGCTCCTGGTTGCGGCCGTCGTAGTTGTCCTGGAAGTCGACGGTCTCCTCGTCGATGTCCCGGAGCATCTCCATGGCCAGCGGCATGAGCTTGCACTCGGTGTAGCGCATGGCGGCCGCCGGGTCGTTGCCCGGCGAGCCGAAGTTGCCGTTGGAGTCCACCAGCGGCATGCGCATCGACCACGGCTGGGCCAGGCGGACCAGGGCGTCGTAGATGGAACTGTCACCGTGCGGGTGGTAGGTGCCCATGACGTCGCCGACGACGCGGGCGCACTTGTAGAAGCCCTTCTCGGGCCGGTAGCCGCCGTCGTACATCGCGTACAGCACACGACGGTGGACGGGCTTGAGGCCGTCCCGTACGTCGGGCAGCGCACGCGAGACGATGACGGACATCGCGTAGTCGAGGTAGGAGCGCTGCATCTCCGTCTCGAGCCCGACGGGCTCGATGCGCAGCTGCGGCTCCTCGTCCGCGGGATTCTCTGCGGTGGGGGTGGTCTCGTCGGCCATTGCTGGTCAGAAATCCTTTCAGGCGGCGGTCAGCGTCGGGCCGACTCAGATGTCGAGGAAGCGGACGTCCTTGGCGTTGCGCTGGATGAACGAGCGCCGGGCCTCGACGTCCTCACCCATCAGCACCGAGAACAGATCGTCGGCCTGCGCCGCGTCGTCGAGGGTGACCTGGCCGAGCACGCGGTGGTCCACGTCCATGGTGGTGACGCGCAGTTCCTCGGCGTTCATCTCGCCCAGACCCTTGAAGCGCTGGATCGAGTCTTCCTTGATCCGCTTGCCGTTCTGCTTGCCGAGTTCCACGAGGGCGTCGCGCTCGCGGTCCGAGTACGCGTACTCGAAGTCGTCACGGCCCCACTTGATCTTGTAGAGCGGCGGACGCGACAGGTACACGTGGCCGGCCTCGACCAGCGGGCGCATGAAGCGGAAGAGGAAGGTCAGCAGCAGGGTGTTGATGTGCTGGCCGTCGACGTCGGCGTCCGCCATCAAGATGATCTTGTGATAGCGGAGCTTCTCGATGTCGAAGTCCTCGTGGACGCCGGTGCCGAAGGCGCTGATCAGCGCCTGGACCTCGGTGTTCTGGAGGATCTTGTCGATGCGCGCCTTCTCGACGTTCAGGATCTTGCCGCGGATAGGCAGGATGGCCTGGTACATCGGGTTGCGGCCGGACTTGGCCGAGCCGCCGGCGGAGTCGCCCTCGACGATGAAGATCTCGCACTTGGTCGGGTCGTTCGACTGGCAGTCGGACAGCTTGCCCGGCAGCGAGGCGCTCTCCAGCAGGCCCTTGCGGCGCGTCAGGTCGCGGGCCTTGCGGGCCGCGACGCGCGCCGTGGCCGCCTGGATCGCCTTGCGGACGATGTCCGCGGCCTCGACCGGGTTCCGGTCGAACCAGTCGTTCAGGTGCTCGTGGACCACCTTCTGCACGAAGGTCTTGGCCTCCGTGTTGCCCAGCTTGGTCTTCGTCTGACCCTCGAACTGCGGCTCGCCCAGCTTGACCGAGATGATCGCCGTCAGACCCTCGCGGATGTCCTCGCCGGCGAGGTTGTCGTCCTTCTCGCGGAGCAGCTTCTTGTCCCGCGCGTAGCGGTTGACCAGACCGGTCAGCGCCGCGCGGAAGCCCTCCTCGTGGGTGCCGCCCTCGTGCGTGTGGATCGTGTTCGCGAAGGAGTAGACGCCCTCGGTGTACTGCGAGTTCCACTGCATCGCGATCTCGACCGAGAGCATGCGCTCCTTGTCCTCGGCCTCGACGTCGATGACGGTCGGGTGGATCAGCTCGCCCTTGCGCGAGTTCAGGTACTTCACGAAGTCGACGATGCCGCCCTCGTAGTAGTACTTCACCGTGCGCGCCTGGGGCTCGGCCGTGTCCGCGTCCGGGTCGTCCGCGCCCGCCGTGGCCTTCGCCGACTCGCGCTCGTCCGTCAGCGTCAGGGTCAGGCCCTTGTTGAGGAAGGCCATCTCCTGGAAGCGCCGCGACAGCGTCTCGAAGGAGTACTCGGTCGTCTCGAAGATGTCGCCGTCGGCCCAGAAGGTGACCGAGGTGCCGGTCCTGTCCGTCTCCTCGTTCTTGGCCAGCGGGGCCGTCGGCACGCCCAGCTTGTAGTCCTGGGTCCAGCGGTGCCCGTCCGTCTTGACCTCGACCGCGACCTTGGTCGACAGGGCGTTCACGACGGAAACACCGACACCGTGCAGACCGCCGGAGACGGCGTAGCCGCCGCCACCGAACTTGCCGCCCGCGTGCAGCACGGTCAGGACGACCTCGACGGCCGGCTTGCCCTCGGACGGAACGATGCCGACCGGGATGCCGCGCCCGTTGTCGACGACGCGCACCCCACCGTCGGCGAGGATCGTCACGTCGATGGTGTCCGCGTGCCCGGCCAGCGCCTCGTCGACCGAGTTGTCGACGACCTCGTAGACGAGGTGGTGAAGACCACGCTCACCCGTCGAGCCGATGTACATACCCGGCCGCTTGCGGACCGCGTCCAGGCCCTCGAGGACCTGGATCGCATTGGCGTCGTAATTCTTCTCGTTGGAGTCGCCGGAATCGGCCACGAAGCGCCCTTTCTGGCACAGCGCAGCCCGTACTCCGGACCAGCAAGTGCGCCGGCGGGAGCGGCCGCGTCGATCTGCGTTGTCTGCGTAATCCCGCGAACGGGCGGGATTTGCTCCAGTCTACCGGCACCACGGACATGAATGGGGGTTTGCCGGTACCTGAGTCCGCATGTGCCGCCCTGAACCTCCACTCTCCGACTCCCCACATCCGGGCAGGGGCTCTAAGTGGCTCACGCGGGCCTCCAGCGCTTCGGGCTGTCAACCTCCGGCTACCGTGAGGGACGCCACCCGCCGAGGCGGCCGCGAAGGCCGCCCGTGGACGCTACTCACCCGTAGGTGTCGCCCGGTCCGGTGCTCCCGGGAGCCCGCCAGGGCCCGTACCCCTTCGGACGTCCACCCGGGCCCTGCACCTTGATCAGGCGGACCGTGCCCTGCCCCAGATCCGCGTTCAGCCGCGCCACCAGCTGCGGGGCCAACAGCTTCAGCTGCGCCGCCCACGCCGAGGAGTCGCACCTCACGACCAGCTCACGGTTCTCGTACCGCTGTGGTTCACAGTGCGCCGCGATCTCGGGGCCGACGATCTCCGGCCAGCGCTCCATCACGCCCGCCACCGCCATCGGCATCTCCCAGCCGCGCTCGGTGCGCAGCCGGTCCAGCGCGGCCATCAGCGGCATCGGGTCGCGGCCGTCCGCACGGGCGCCCGACCTCAGCCCGGGCTGCTGGTGCTTGCGGCCGATCGCCGCGTTGCCCCGGGCCCGCGCCTGCTCCCGCGCCGCGGCGAGGGCCTGGCGGGCCAGATCCACCCCGGAGGCCTCCGGAGCCCTGCGCCGCTGCTGCGGGTCCTTGCCTTGCTCGTTCACAACCGGGTCACCTCGCCGCCGGACACCCCGAACCGTGCCCCCACCAGCACCCCCGGGACGTCGTCGTCCACGGCCGCCGTCACGAGCACCTGCTCGCCCGGCGCCACCAGCTCCGCCAGCCGCTCCCGGCGGCGGGCGTCCAGTTCCGCGAAGACGTCGTCCAGGATCAGCACCGGCTCACTGCCCTCGGAGCGCAGCAGCTCGTAGGAGGCCAGCCGCAGCGCCAGCGCGTACGACCAGGACTCGCCGTGGCTGGCGTAGCCCTTGGCGGGCAGCTCCCCCAGCCGCAGAACCACGTCGTCGCGGTGCGGGCCGACCAGGGTCACCCCGCGCTCGATCTCCTGCTTGCGCGCCTCGCCGAGCGCGGCCAGCAGCACCTCGTAGAGGGCCTCGCGGGTGCGTGCCGCGCCGCCGTCCACCGGCTCGCCGGCCGAGCACTTGTACGCCAGCCCCAGCGGGCCGCCGCCGGGTGCGAGCTGCTCGTAGGCCTTGTCCGCCAGCGGCAGCAGCGTCCCGACCAGCTCCAGGCGCTGCGCGAGCAGCTCGGCGCCGGCGCGCGCGAGGTGCTGGTCCCACACGTCGAGCGTGGACAGGTCCGCCCCCGAACCCCGTCCGGAGGATGCCCCCTGGCGGCCGCCGTGCCGGCGGGCCATCGCCGCGGACTTCAGCAGGGTGTTGCGCTGCTTGAGGACGCGCTCGTAGTCGGAGCGGACCCCGGCCATCCGCGGGGAGCGCGCGGTGACCAGCTCGTCCAGGAACCTCCGCCGCTCGCCCGGGTCGCCCTTGACCAGGGCCAGGTCCTCCGGCGCGAACAGCACCGTCCGCACGATCCCCAGCACGTCCCGCGGCCTGACCTGGGAGGACCGGTTGATGCGGGCCCGGTTGGCGCGGCCGGGGTTCAGCTCCAGCTCGACCAGCTGCTGGCGCTCGCCCTGGGTGACGGCCGCGCGGACGACCGCCCGGTCCGCGCCCATGCGGACGAGGGGCGCGTCCGAGGAGACGCGGTGGCTGCCCAAAGTCGCGAGGTAGCCGACCGCCTCGACGAGGTTGGTCTTGCCCTGGCCGTTGGGGCCCACGAAAGCGGTGACGCCCGGGTCGAGGGGAACCTCGGCCCGGGCGTACGAGCGGAAGTCGGCCAATGAGAGATGCGAAACATGCATACGGCGCCGACCTCCCCCGGCTTCCCTACTGCTCTTCGTGGTGCTGTGCTGCTGCCCGGCCGCGGGCGGCTAGGCCTTCTCGACCGCGTGCCCGCCGAACTGGTTGCGCAGGGCGGCGATCATCTTCATCTGCGGGGAGTCCTCCTGGCGCGAGGCGAACCGGGCGAACAGCGACGCGGTGATCGCGGGCAGCGGCACGGCGTTGTCGATCGCCGCCTCCACCGTCCAGCGTCCCTCACCGGAGTCCTGCGCGAAGCCCTTCAGCCGCTCCAGGTGCTCGTCCTCGTCGAGGGCGTTCACGGCCAGGTCCAGCAGCCAGGAACGGATGACCGTGCCCTCCTGCCAGGAGCGGAAGACCTCGCGGACGTCGGTGACCGAGTCCACCTTCTCCAGGAGCTCCCAGCCCTCGGCGTAGGCCTGCATCATGGCGTACTCGATGCCGTTGTGAACCATCTTCGCGAAGTGGCCCGCACCGACCTTGCCGGCGTGCACCGCGCCGAAGTCGCCCTCGGGCTTGAGGGCGTCGAAGACCGGCTGGACGCGTGCGACGTGGTCCTTGGCGCCGCCGTACATCAGCGCGTAGCCGTTCTCCAGCCCCCACACGCCGCCGGAGACACCGCAGTCGACGAAGCCGATGCCCTTGGCCGCCAGCTCCTCGGCGTGCTTCTCGTCGTCCGTCCAGCGGGAGTTGCCGCCGTCGACGACGACGTCGCCGATCGAGAGCAGCTCGCCCAGCTCGTCGATGGTGGACTGCGTCGCCGCGCCGGCGGGGACCATGACCCACACGACGCGGGGGGCCTGCAGGCTGTCCACGAGTTCCCGGAGGCTGTGGACATCCGCGAGGTCCGGGTTGCGGTCGTATCCGATGACGGTGTGGCCTGCGCGGCGGATGCGCTCGCGCATGTTGCCGCCCATCTTGCCGAGACCGACGAGACCAAGCTCCATCAGGTGGTTCCTTAAGCGTTGTGGCCGTCTTTGCCGGGGCTGCCCCGGCCGTGTCCTCGCAGGACGCGCAGGGGTCGCCCACCGGATCCGAGCCTACGCCGGGCCGCGTCGGCCGGCCCCGCGGGCGCTCCATGGCGACCGGTCCGGCTTTCCGGGTTTCCTGGTTTCCCACGGTGCCCTCACCGGCCCGTGGACGGCGCCGGGCCCGGACCGCAGCAGCGTGCGGGACCCGGGCCCGGCGTCGAAGGGTGGTGCGTCAGCCGGACAGCCGCACCGGCATGATCAGGTACTTGTAGGCCTCGTCCGCCTCGGCGTCGACCGCGGGGCGGCCGCTGAGCAGTGCCGGCTTGGTCGACGTGGTGAAGCTGAGCTGGGCCACCGGCGAGGCGATCGCGCTGAGGCCGTCCAGCAGGAAGGTCGGGTTGAAGGCGATCGAGATGTCGTCGCCGTCCAGCTGGGCGTCGACCCTTTCCACAGCCTGTGCGTCGTCGGAGGAGCCGGCCTCCAGGATCAGGACGCCCTGCTCGAAGCTCAGGCGGACCGGGGTGTTGCGCTCGGCCACCAGGGCCACACGCTTGACGGCCTCGACGAAGGGGGCGGTCTCGATCACGGCGACGGAGTTGAACTCGGTCGGGAAGAGCGTCCGGTACTTGGGCAGGTCGCCCTCGAGCAGCCGGGTGGTGGTACGGCGGCCGGCGCCCTCGAAACCGATCAGGCCCTCGCCCGCACCGGAGCCGGAAAGGGCCAGGGTCACGGTGTCACCGCTGGTCAGCGAGTTGGCGATCTCTTGGAGCGTCTTGGCGGGCACCAGGGCCACCGCCGACGCCTCCGGGTTCTCCGGCTTCCACAGGAACTCGCGGACCGCGAAGCGGTAGCGGTCGGTGGAGGCCAGGGTGACGCGGTCGCCCTCGATCTCGATGCGCACACCGGTCAGCACGGGCAGCGTGTCGTCGCGACCCGCGGCGGTGGCCACCTGCTTGGCAGCGGCGGCGAAGACCTCGCCGGACACGGTGCCGGTCGCGGTCGGCATCTGCGGCAGCGCCGGGTACTCCTCCACAGGAAGGGTGTGGAGTGTGAATCGCGAGGAGCCGCAGACCACGGTCGCCCGCACACCGTCTGTGGAAATCTCCACCGGCCGGTTGGGGAGGGCGCGGCAGATGTCGGCGAGCAGCCGGCCGGACACCAGGACGGTGCCGTCCTCCTCGACGTCCGCCTCGACCGAGACCCGGGCCGAAACCTCGTAGTCGAAGCCGGAGAGGCTCAGGGTGCCGTCCTCGGCCTTGAGCAGCAGGCCCGCGAGGACGGGCACCGGCGGCCGGGCCGGGAGGCTGCGGGCCGCCCAGGCCACCGCCTCCGCGAGTACGTCGCGCTCCACCCGGATCTTCACCGGAACCGCCTCCTGCTGTTGCTCGCTCGTCTGCCGGCCTTCGTCGTCGGCTCGTCGATGCCTCGACCGACGCCGGGGACCAGTCTGACGTACGGCGCCGACACTCGCTGCGGCCGGAGGTCAAGTCGGGAGCGAGGTGCCGGGACGGACGACCGGCGAGTTGTGCACAGGTCCTGCTTGAAAACCGAAACCGGCCTCACTCTCCATGGGGGTAGTAGTAGGGCCTGTGGAAACGGTGGATAACCCTGTTGCTGCAGGTCAGAGGGCGTTTTTTATCCACCGGCCCTGTGGGTGGCACCGGTGGACAACACGGTGTCCCTGTGGAGAACGAAAAGTTCTGCACAGGCTGTCCCCAGGTGGCCCCGACTACTCCACAGGTGTGTCCCCAGCTTTCCCCCGTTACTCCACAGCCCAAACGTCTACATCCGTGTGACGGCTTTCACTCCGGGCGGTGAGAGGGGGTGGCGGGTTGCCGAACAGTGGACAAGGGTGTGGAGAAGTCCGGGAAACCTGTGCACAGCATGAGGGAACCTGTGGGGTGGCGGTGGACAACGGCGGGGGCGGGGGTGTGGACGAGATGGTTGTCCACAGGGTGTGGATGGCGGTTGCGCACAAATCCACAGGGTCCTGACCTGGTCTGATGGATCCTCACCCGGCACCCCTGTGGACAGATTGTGGGTGACGCGGACAGTCCCCAGGGTGTGGACGGAAGAAAGTCGCCGAATCTGTGGATGAGTTGCTCCCCAGGGGGCGTATTCGAACAGGTCAGGGGCGCACGCACGAAGAAGGGCGCCCCCGTTGTGGACCGGGAGCGCCCTCTGAATGTGTTTGAAGGAGGGTTGAGGCGGGACCTGTCCAGCCGACCAGGGGCTCGCGCTCAGCCGTTCTTGATGCGGTTGGTGAGCTCCGTGACCTGGTTGTAAATGGAGCGCCGCTCGGCCATCAGAGCGCGGATCTTGCGGTCCGCGTGCATGACCGTGGTGTGGTCGCGGCCGCCGAACTGCGCCCCGATCTTGGGCAGCGACAGGTCGGTGAGCTCACGGCACAGGTACATGGCGATCTGCCGCGCGGTGACCAGCACCCGGCTGCGCGAGGAGCCGCACAGGTCGTCCACGGTCAGGCCGAAGTAGTCCGCGGTGGCCGCCATGATGTCGCTGGCGGTGATCTCCGGTGCGCTGTCCTCGCCGCCGGGGATCAGGTTCTTCAGAACGTCCTCGGTGAGGCCCAGGTCGACCGGCTGCCGGTTGAGGCTCGCGAAGGCCGTGACCCGGATCAGCGCTCCCTCCAGCTCCCGGATGTTGCGCGAGATCCGGGAGGCGATGAACTCCAGCACCTCCGGAGGGGCGTTGAGCTGTTCCTGGACCGCCTTCTTGCGCAGGATCGCGATGCGGGTCTCCAGCTCGGGGGGCTGGACATCTGTGATCAGGCCCCACTCGAAGCGGTTGCGCAGCCGGTCCTCCAGGGTGACGAGCTGCTTGGGCGGCCGGTCGGAGGAGAGGACGATCTGCTTGTTCGCGTTGTGGAGCGTGTTGAAGGTGTGGAAGAACTCCTCCTGCGTCGACTCCTTGCTCGCGAGGAACTGGATGTCGTCGACGAGCAGGATGTCCATCTCGCGGTAGCGCTTGCGGAACGCGTCGCCCTTGCCGTCGCGGATCGAGTTGATGAACTCGTTGGTGAACTCCTCGGAGCTCACGTACCGCACGCGGGTGCCCGGGTAGAGGCTCCTGGCGTAGTGCCCGATGGCGTGCAGCAGGTGCGTCTTGCCGAGGCCCGACTCCCCGTAGACGAAGAGCGGGTTGTACGCCTTCGCCGGCGCCTCGGCGACCGCCACCGCGGCGGCGTGCGCGAAGCGGTTGGACGCACCGATGACGAACGTGTCGAAGAGGTACTTGGGGTTCAGTCGGGCGGTCGGCTCCAGCGGGCCCGACGTGGAGCCGCCGGACGGGACCGGGGGCGGTGCGGGCCGGCCGGGGGCCGGGCGCGGTGCGGGCTGCTCGTACGACTGCTGCTCGTATTGATGGGATTGATGGGGCTGGTGCGACTGCTGCTCGTACGGCGACTGCTCGTACTGCTGCTGTTCGTAGGAGCCCTTGTCATAGGAGGGCGGGTCGTACTTCTGCTGGTCGTAGCCCGAGGACTCGGCCTGCTGGAGGTAGCCCGGCTGCGGGGAAGCGTAGGGGTCGCGTTCGGGGAAGCCGCCCAGCCGCGGCTGCTGCCAGCCGTAGTCGTCCTGCTGCCCGCCGCGGGGCCACGCGCCGGGCTCGGGGCGTGGCTGCTGGTAGTCCGGATAGGCCGGGCGGGCCGCGGGGAGCTGGTCGTCCGGGGGACCGCCGCCGCCCGGACGCTGGCCGCCGTACGGTTCGTAGCCGCCGGGCTGCTGGGCGGGAGGAGCGGCGGGGGCGGGCTCGCCGGCGGAGTCGTCCACGGTGATGGCGATCCGGATGGGGCGGCCGCACTCCCGGCTGAGCGCATCGCTGATCAGCGGGGCGAGGCGGCCTTCGAGGACGCGCTTGCCCCATTCGTTGGGGACGGCGAGCAGGGCGGTGTCGGCGACGAGTGCCAGGGGCTGACACCGCTCGACCCACTGCTTGTCCTTGGGCTCGATGCCCGGCTGTCCCTCACCGAGGAGCTTCTCGAGCACCCTTGGCCACACTGCGGCAAGATCGGCAGGTACGTCAGCCACAGAGCACGCTCTCTCACAGGGGTCCCACGAATGTGTGGTTCTTTGGGACGGTCGGGACAAAAAATCCGGGGTCAGGCAACGGTAGTCAGGCCAGAGGCCGCGGTTCAAGTCGTTGTCCACAGCCTGTGCACAGTGGAGGGTGGGGCAGGCTCGGTTTGACCGGATGGCGTAGCCGCGCGTACCGTAACGAGGTCGAGTTGTCGATGGCTGCTGCCGCCTGCCTACCGATGGGCGAAGGTCACTGATAGTGATCAATTAGCGGTGCCACTCGGGCGAACACGCGAGTTTCCTCGTGGGCGCACGGTGACAGCCAGGCGATGTCCCGCCACAACGATTCATTCTCTGGAGCCCCCGAGTGAGCAAGCGCACCTTCCAGCCGAACAACCGCCGTCGCGCCAAGACCCACGGCTTCCGCCTGCGGATGCGTACCCGCGCCGGCCGCGCGATCCTGGCGAACCGCCGTTCCAAGGGCCGCGCCGCCCTGTCCGCGTAACAACGCTCAGGTCGTGACGTCGTGCTGTCTCCCGAGAATCGGCTGAGGCGGCGCGAGGAATTCGCGAGCGCGGTACGCCGAGGACGTCGGGCCGGTCGCCCACTCCTCGTCGTCCACCTACGTACAAGCGGTGCAACGGACCCGCACGAGTCGGGGGAGATCGATCCCTCGTCGCGTGCGGGTTTCGTCGTCAGCAAGGCCGTCGGCAATGCCGTCACGCGGAACCGGGTGAAGCGCCGCCTTCGCCATCTGGTGCGCGAGCGGCTGTCTCAGCTGCCCGCCGGTAGCCTGGTGGTGGTACGAGCCTTGCCCGGAGCGGGTGATGCCGGCCCCGACGAACTGGCCCGGGACCTGGATGCCGCTCTGGCGCGGCTCCTGGGAGGCGTGGCTCGATGAAGTACCCGCTGCTCGCTTTGATCAAGCTGTACCAGTGGACGATCAGTCCGCTGCTCGGGCCGGTGTGCCGCTACTACCCGTCGTGTTCGCACTACGGGTACACGGCCATCGACCGGCATGGTGCGGTGAAGGGGACAGCCCTGACCGCCTGGCGGATCCTGCGGTGCAATCCGTGGTCCCCGGGTGGCGTGGACCATGTCCCACCCCGTAAACGCCCGCGTTGGCACGAGCAGCTGCGCAGTGCGTTGCGTAGATCTCGCAATGCTCAAGGAGCCTGATTAGTGGACACGATCGCCGGTCTGTTCAGCTTTATCACCACACCCGTTTCCTGGATCATCGTCCAGTTCCACTCGTTGTACGGGGCGGTCTTCGGGCCGGACAGTGGATGGGCCTGGGGCCTGTCCATCGTGTCCCTGGTGGTCTTGATCCGTATCTGCCTGATCCCGCTCTTCGTGAAGCAGATCAAGGCGACGCGTGGCATGCAGGCGCTCCAGCCGAAGATGAAGGCGATCCAGGAGCGCTACAAGAACGACAAGCAGCGTCAGTCCGAAGAGATGATGAAGCTGTACAAGGAGACGGGTACCAACCCGCTCTCCTCGTGCCTTCCCATCCTGGCGCAGTCGCCGTTCTTCTTCGCGCTCTACCACGTGCTGGCGAACATCGCCGACGGCAAGACCATCGGTGTCCTCAACCAGCAGCTCGTCGACAGTGCCCGTGAGGCCAAGATCTTCGGTGCGCCGATCGCCGCCAAGTTCATGGACAGCTCCGAGAAGGTCGCCGCCCTCGGCGCCTCGCTGACGGACGTCCGGATCGTGACCGCGGTCATGATCGTCATGATGTCGCTGTCGCAGTTCTACACCCAGCGTCAGCTGATGCAGAAGAACGTCGACCTGTCGGTCAAGACGCCGTTCATGCAGCAGCAGAAGATGCTGATGTACATCTTCCCGGTGATCTTCGCGGTCATGGGTATCAACTTCCCCGTCGGTGTCCTCGTCTACTGGCTCACCACGAACGTCTGGACCATGGGTCAGCAGATGTACGTGATCAACCAGAACCCGACGCCGGGCAGCAAGGCGCAGGACCAGTACCTGACGCGGCTGCTCAAGCACGCCAGCTCGCACGGTGAGGTCAAGGGCCGGGGCAAGAAGAAGATCGTCGCCGACATCGTGGCCAAGGGCCCGGACCGCAACGACAACGAGCGGAAGTTCATCACGGCGCTGTCGAAGCAGGGCCTGGCCGCGCAGGCTGACGGCTCGGTGATCAAGAGTTCCGAGGCCACGGCCGATTCGGATGCCGCGAGCGGTGGTGCTGCGAAGAGGCAGCAGCCGAAGCGGCAGACGAAATCGCAGCGCCAGACGCCCAGCAAGCCCTCTTCCAAGAAGTAAGAAGGAGTCCCTCCCGTGACGGAAGGCACCACCACCGCCGCCGCTGAGAGTGGCGACACCCTGACCCGCCTCGAGCAGGAGGGTGAGATCGCGGCCGATTACCTTGAGGGTCTGCTGGACATCGCAGACCTGGACGGCGACATCGACATGGACGTCGAGGCGGACCGTGCTGCGGTGTCGATCGTCAGTGACTCCGCCAGCCGCGACCTGCAGAAGCTCGTGGGCCGCGACGGTGAGGTCCTGGAAGCCCTGCAGGAGCTGACCCGCCTGGCCGTCCACCGGGAGACCGGGGACCGCAGCCGGCTGATGCTCGACATCGCCGGGTTCCGCGCGAAGAAGCGTGAGGAGCTGGCGGCTCTGGGCGCGAAGGCGGCAGCTGATGTGAAGGCGTCCGGCGAGCCGCTGAAGCTGGCTCCGATGACCCCGTTCGAGCGGAAGGTCGTCCACGACGCCGTGGCGGCCGCCGGTCTGCGGAGCGAGTCCGAGGGCGAGGAGCCGCAGCGCTTCGTCGTTGTGCTCCCGGCCTGATCGCCGGCATGAATGCTCGGCCCCGTCTGTGTCGCAGGCGGGGCCGATGTTTGTCAGCCTGGCATGTGAACGACACGGCATCTTGAATACGTGGTCCTCAGAACCACGAGGTACGGAAGGACGGTCCCGTGACGGAGGCAGCTGAGCTTCCCGAGGCGCCCGAGGAGGCGCGCGCGGTGTTCGGTGAGTTTTTCCCGGAAGCTGTGCGGTATGCCGAGCTGCTCGCGGACGCGGGAGTCAAGCGCGGCCTGATCGGGCCGCGTGAGGTGCCGCGGCTGTGGGAGCGGCACCTGCTGAACTGCGCAGTGCTGTCGGAGGTGGTGCCCCAGGGCGTCACCGTGTGCGACGTGGGCTCGGGTGCGGGTCTGCCCGGTATCCCGCTCGCGCTGGTGCGACGGGATCTCAAGATCACATTGCTTGAGCCGCTGCTGCGGCGGACGACCTTCCTCCAGGAGGCCGTGGAACTGCTGGGCCTCGACCACGTCACGGTCATGCGCGGACGGGCCGAGGAGGTCCTCGGCAAGCTCCAGCCGGTGCACGTGGTGACGGCGCGTGCAGTGGCTCCGTTGGACCGGCTGGCCGGCTGGGGCGTGCCCCTGCTGCGTCCGTACGGCGAGATGCTGGCCCTCAAGGGCGACACCGCCGAGGAGGAGCTGGTGTCGGCGAAGACGGCGCTGACCAAGCTCGGTGTGGTGAAGACCTCGGTGCTGCAGGTGGGCGAGGGCCTGGTGGATCCGCTGTCGACGGTGGTCCGGGTCGAGGTCGGAGAAAGCCCCGGTGGGGTGAGGTTCGCGGCCAAGCGGGCTAAGGCTGCCAGGGTCGGCAGGTCTCGCCGGCGTCGTTGATTCGCTGGTTGTGTGGGGCCCGCACGGAGATTTCGTCCGTGTTGGGCCCTGTAGGTATGCATTTCGGAGTGTCGTAGAGGCCTGAAGACTCCGTCCGGGCATCGTGTTTCACGTGAAACGTCGCTCTCTGCTGCACGGAATCATCAGCCGCGGTCGTGCGGCTGCGTCCCCCCTCCAGCGCAAGGAGGGAAGGGGGACGGAGTTGTCCACATCGGTGGATTCATCCACAGGAGTACGGGCCCCGCTGGTTCGCGACCCCGGTGACATGGCAGGCTCTGCTCATCGCGAGCCTGATGTCGAGGAGAGTGACACCGTGCGGTCCGACGCCAACCTCGCGGGGCCGATGGCCGACCCGGTCCCCGGTCCCCGCTCTGAACGCGTGGGTGAGGATGTTTCACGTGAAACATCACCCCCACCTCTCGTGGACAACGAGACGCCTGTCGGCCGATCCGCCCAGCTGGCGGTAGAGGCGATGGGACGTTCCGGTGCGGCCATGCCGCGCCCGGAGCAGACCCGCGTCATCGTGGTCGCCAACCAGAAGGGCGGCGTGGGCAAGACCACGACGACCGTGAACCTGGCGGCCTCGCTGGCTCTGAACGGGGCCCGGGTCCTCGTGGTCGACCTCGACCCGCAGGGGAACGCATCCACCGCTCTGGGCATCGATCACCACGCCGACGTTCCGTCCATCTACCACGTCCTCGTGGATAGCCGGCCCCTGCTGGAGGTCGTCCAACCGGTGGTCGACGTGGAGGGGCTCTTCTGCGCTCCGGCCACGATCGATCTGGCGGGTGCGGAGATTGAGCTGGTGTCGCTGGTGGCGAGGGAGAGCCGGCTCCAGCGGGCGATCCAGGCGTACGACCAGCCCCTCGACTACATCCTGATCGACTGCCCGCCCTCGCTCGGCCTGCTGACGGTGAACGCCCTGGTGGCCGGCGCTGAAGTCCTCATCCCGATCCAGTGCGAGTACTACGCGCTGGAGGGCCTGGGCCAGCTGCTGCGCAACGTCGATCTGGTGCGGGCCCACCTCAACCCGGCCCTCCATGTGTCGACGATCCTGCTGACGATGTACGACGGCAGGACCCGGCTCGCGTCGCAGGTGGCGGACGAGGTGCGCAGCCACTTCGGCAAGGAAGTGCTCCGGACGAGCATCCCCCGGTCGGTGCGCATCTCCGAGGCACCCAGCTACGGGCAGACGGTGCTCACGTATGACCCGGGTTCCAGTGGTTCCCTCTCCTACTTGGAGGCGGCGCGAGAGATCGCGTATCGGGGGGTCGGAATGCAGTACGAGTCCCAGCACGCCCATCTGGGCGCGGGTATGAACAGCACGCAGAGTATGGCGGAGGGGATCCAGTGAGTGAGCGACGTAGAGGTCTGGGACGGGGGCTCGCCGCGCTGATCCCGCAGGCTCCGCAGGAGAAGGCGTTGCCGGCGAGTGGAGCCGGCTCCGCGTCACCGACGGCGGTGCCGGAGCTGGCCTCCGAGCGCGGGATCGCGGCGGCGAAGCTTGCGGCTCTGTCGCAGGCCGATGTTTCACGTGAAACATCGCTCGCGGTTCTCCCGGTGGACGAGCCTGCTGCGGAGCCGGCGGCCGAGGCCAATGAGGTGGCGGGAGCGACGTTCGCTGAGCTTCCGATGGACACGATCACCCCGAACCCGCGGCAGCCGCGTGAGGTGTTCGACGAAGACGCGCTCGCCGAGCTGGTGACCTCCATCCAGGAGGTGGGTCTGCTCCAGCCGGTCGTGGTGCGCCAGTCTGCACCTGGCCGGTACGAGCTGATCATGGGTGAGCGGCGCTGGCGTGCCTGCCGGGAAGCCGGACTGGAGGCCATTCCGGCGATCATTCGTGCGACGGACGACGAGAAGCTGCTGCTGGACGCCCTGCTGGAGAACCTTCACCGGGCCCAGCTCAACCCGCTGGAAGAGGCCGCGGCCTACGACCAGCTGCTCCAGGACTTCAATTGCACGCACGACCAGCTGGCCGATCGGATCGGCCGTTCCCGCCCTCAGGTGTCGAACACCCTGCGACTGCTGAAGCTGTCGCCGCCGGTGCAGCGCCGGGTGGCTGCCGGTGTGCTCTCGGCGGGGCACGCGCGAGCGCTGCTCTCAGTGGAGGATTCTGCGGAGCAGGACCGGCTGGCGCACCGGATCGTGGCCGAGGGGCTGTCGGTACGTGCGGTCGAGGAGATCGTGACGCTGATGGGTTCGGAGCCTTCGAGCGCGGTGAAGCCGAAAGGCCCGCGTGCGGGAACCCGGGTGTCTCCGGCGCTCAGTGAGCTGGCGACGCGGCTGTCGGATCGCTTCGAGACGCGGGTGAAGGTGGACCTGGGCCAGAAGAAGGGCAAGATCACGGTCGAGTTCGCTTCGATGGAGGATCTGGAGCGGATTCTGGGGACCTTGGCACCGGGCGAGGGCCGGGTGCTGGACCAGGGCCTGCCTGGAGAGTGATCCCGGGCAGGCCGAGGGGCGGATCGTGCCGGTGCGAACCGGCGTGACCCGCCCCTTCGTCTTGCTGTCGAAGAACGAGGGACCAGTGGATACGATGCCGTCATGGGTCGTCGGCTGGTACCGCTCACGCTGGACAACCTCCAAGACCTGCCGCGTCGTTGCCGGTCCTGCGTCTTCTGGGAACTGGATCCGGTCAGCGGTGAGGCCGCCGTCAAGACGGGCACCGCGGCGACGGAGAAGGAGGCCTGGATCTCGGCTGTCCTGCTGGAGTGGGGATCCTGCGGCCGTGTGGTCTACGTGGACGACGTTCCGGTGGGGTTCGTGCTGTATGCACCACCGGCGTACGTCCCCCGGTCCACCGCTTTCCCGACGAGTCCGGTCTCGCCGGACGCCGTCCAACTGATCACCGCGTGGATCATGCCGGGATATCAGGGACAGGGACTGGGCCGGGTCATGGTTCAGACAGTGGCCAAGGACCTGCTGCGCAGGGGGTTCCGGGCGATCGAGGCGTTCGGGGACGCGCGGTGGGAGGGCCCGGCCTGCCTGCTTCCGGCGGACCATCTCCTGGCCGTTGGCTTCAAGACCGTACGCCCCCATCCGGCTCATCCCCGGTTGCGGCTGGAATTGCGGTCTACCTTGTCCTGGAAGGAAGACGTCGAGCTGGCTCTGGACCGGTTGTTGGGCGGCGCGCGCAAGGAGCCGGCCCTACGGCCGCTCTGATGGCAAACACGGAAACGGGCCCAACCCCTACGAGGGGGGTGGGCCCGTTTCACGTGAAACATCGGCCGTCGTCAGACGGTCTTGACCTCGACGAAGTCAGCGAGATCACGCAGGATGGCGGCCTTCGGCTTGGCGCCGACGATGGTCTTGGCGACCTCGCCGCCCTTGTAGACGTTGAGCGTCGGGATGGACATGACGCCGTACTTGGCCGCGGTGGCCGGGTTCTCGTCGATGTTGAGCTTGACGATTTCGATCTGGTCGCCGTATTCGGCGGCGATGGCCTCCAGAGACGGGGCGATCTGGCGGCACGGTCCGCACCAGGCGGCCCAGAAGTCGACAAGTACGGGCTTGTCGCTCCTGAGGACCTCGGCGTCGAAGTCGGCGTCGGTCACGTTCTTGAGGGTGCCGGCCACAGCGGCCTCCTTGTTCTTCCTGCGGGGTGGGGTGTGTGGGGCTGGTGCGGGGTGGGACCGGTCAGACCGCTGCGTGAGCCTTCTCGGCGTCCGCGAGGGCGGCGAGGAAGCGCTCGGCGTCGAGGGCGGCGGAGCAGCCGGTGCCCGCGGCGGTGATGGCCTGACGGTAGGTGTGGTCCACGACGTCGCCGGCGCCGAACACGCCGGTGACGCTGGTGCGGGTGGACGGGGCGTCGACCTTGAGGTAGCCCTCGTCGTCAAGGTCCAGCTGGTCCTTGAAGAGCTCGGTGCGCGGGTCGTGGCCGACGGCGATGAACAGGCCGGTCACGGGCAGCTCGGAGGTCTCACCGGTCTTGGTGTTGCGCAGGGTGAGGCCGGAGAGCTTCTGCTCACCGCGGATCTCGGAGACCTCGCTGTCCCAGGCGAACTTGATCTTCGGGTCGGCGAAGGCGCGGTCCTGCATGGCCTTGGAGGCGCGCAGGCTGTCGCGCCGGTGGACGATCGTGACGGACTTGGCGAACCGGGAGAGGAAGGTGGCCTCCTCGATCGCGGTGTCACCGCCGCCGACGACGGCGATGTCGTGGTCCTTGAAGAAGAACCCGTCACAGGTGGCGCACCAGGAGACGCCGCGGCCCGAGAGGGCGTCCTCGTTGGGCAGACCGAGCTTGCGGTGCTGCGAACCCGTGGTGACGATGACGGCCTTCGCACGGTGCACGGTGCCGGCCGTGTCGGTGACGGTCTTGATCTCGCCGGTGAGGTCCACGGCCACGATGTCGTCCGGAACCAACTCGGCGCCGAAGCGCTCGGCCTGGCCCCGCATGTTGTCCATCAGGTCCGGGCCCATGATGCCGTCCTGGAAACCGGGGAAGTTCTCCACCTCGGTGGTGTTCATCAGCGCGCCACCGGCGGTGACGGCGCCCTCGAAGACCAGGGGCTTGAGCGAAGCGCGTGCGGTGTACAGGGCGGCGGTGTAACCGGCCGGCCCGGAGCCGATGATGATCACGTTTCGAACGTCGCTCACGGGTTTCTTCCTCGTCTCTGCGGACTGCGTGCTGCCTACCGGGGGCCGGTGCGGACTCTCACCCCACCCAACGGATCCTACGGCGCCTGCATTCCCCACCTGTCGCAGTGCGGACCTGAACGGGTCAGCTTCGCGGATAGGTGTTCTTCAGGAGGACCTTTCCGGGAGCGGCGGAGCCCGTGCTCTCGCACGTGGTGTCGACGAGGTAGGCGTCCACGCGCGAGTCGTCGCCGGAGTGGGGCAGGACGAGCAGATGGACCGGGGCGCCCTGGTAGCTGCCGCGCTCCGCGGCGAGTGGGGCGTCCGATCGGCCCGTGGCGTCCTGAACGCAGGAGGCGACCGCGGGCGCCACCCGCTTGCCCTCGGGAGCGACTCCGGAAGCGCCGGCGGTGTCGTCCAGCCCGAAGGGGGTGTTCCGCTCGCCGGGGTCACTCTTGGCGGCCGCTCCGGGCGCGATGAGCCGCTGAACGCTGTCCTGCAGGCCCTGCGCGGTGAAGGTCCCGCCGGCGGCCTCGCCGACGGGTGGGTGGGCGGCGGAGTCCGAGGCCGCGGTGTGCGGGTGCGGGGCACCGGAGAAGTCGACGAAGAGGAAGAGGCCGAGAGCACACGCGGCGGCGCCGGCCAGACCGCCGAGGACGGCGATCCGGCGACGGGCGCGGCGACGCCCCGGACCGGTTGGGCCGGTCGGGTGACCGGAGGGCGCTGCTGCACGGGAGACGGCGCGGTCCGCAGCGCGGGGGCGGGGGGACGGACCGGCCTGGTCCCGCGGCTGGGTCGCGTCGAGCAGGGCCTCGGCGGCGAGGGCCGCGTCGATCCGCCCGGCGATGTCCGCCGGCATGCGGGCAGGACCGGGCAGGGTGCCGAGGAGCCCGCGGATCTCCTCCAGGGAGGAGCGGACATCGGCGCACAGGGCGCAGCCTTCCAGGTGACGGCGGATTTCCCCGGTACGGGACGGGGAGAGGAGCCCTTCGGTCAGGTCGGAGATCTCCGAGACGTCCGGGTGCCGGATCGTTCCGGTCGTGCCGGGCGTGCCCGTCGCAGGGCTCACGGTCGTCCACCTCCGCCCTTCACAGCGTCTGTGTCTGGTTGCCGGGGTTGTGCCGTCGCCGGTGGGACGGGCGTGCCCGGCGTCCGGTTCCTTCCCCGCTCGGCGCCGGTGTTATCCCCGGCATTCGCGCGCAGATGAGTGAGGAGCGGCAGGAGCTTTGCCCTCCCGCGTGCGCACCGGCTCTTCACCGTGCCGATGGGTACGTCGAGGACATCGGCGGCCTCGGCGACGGGGTATCCCTGCATGTCGACGAGGACCAGCACGGCCCGCTGCTCGTCCGGGAGGGTACTCAGAGCGGCCAGGAGCTGGCGGTGGAGGTCCTGGCGCTCGGCAGGTGCCTCGGCGGACTCGTGGGGCTCCAGAAGGCTCTCCAGGCGCTCCGTGTCGTTCAGCGGCGCGGTCCTGCGCGAGGCGGCCTTGCGGGCACGGTCGAGGCACGCGTTGACGGTGATCCGGTGCAGCCAGGTGGTGACGGCCGACTCCCCCCGGAAGGTGTGCGCGGACCGGTAGGCCGAGACCAGGGCGTCCTGCACGGCGTCCGCGGCCTCCTCCCGGTCCCCGAGCGTCCGCAGCGCCACGGCCCACAACCGGTCCCGGTGCCGCCGCACGAGCTCCCCGAAGGCATCGGGATCACCACCCACGTGCAGCGCCAGAAGCTCCTGGTCGCTGCACGCGCCGGGTGTCGTGTCGTCCAACGGTGAGCCCCTCCCGGTTGTGCGGTCAGCCCGAGAACTTCACGTCCGTGATGGCCTGCTTGTAACCGGCGTCGCTGAACATGTCGGCCGGTGCCTGCGGCATGGCGGTGATCCACACAAGCACGTACCGCGTCTTGACCGGTTTCTCGGCGGCCAGCTGGAGATTGGTGTCCGAGGTGGTAATTCCGGCGATCTTCACCATGGAGTCGACGGAGCCCTTGGGGGACTTGGAATCGGTCGCGTACAGCGTGAGGGTGGTGTGCGAGCCGCCGTGCTTCAGCGCTATCGAGGCTGCGCTGACCTCCTGCTCGGACCCGAGGTCGTAGACGATGCCGAGGCCGTCCTTGATCTTCACTTCGGGACCGTCGAAATAGCTCTTGGTGCGCCAGTAGCTGGAGGCGTCCTCGTCGTACGTCTTTGAGACGTCCTCGGGGTTCTGCGGTTTGCCGTCGGGGGCGTATTCCTGGGCACCCGTGATCGCGATCTGGGTCGGCTCCTTCTTCTCCCCGCTGTCGTCCGTGCCGGGCTTGGTGTTGTTGTTGCTCGTGCCGCTGTTGCCCTTCTGGGTGCCGCGTTCCAGGAGGGTGTCCGCCAGTTGCCAGCTGCCCAGGCCGAGGGCGGCGATGAGCAGGGCGGCGACGCCCCACTTGAGCGCGCGGCCGGTGCGGCTCTGCAACGGCGCCGGCGGGGGCACGACGGTGCGCTGGACGGTGGTCACGCCGGACGGCGTGGTGCGGCCGTAGCTGCCCTGCTGGTAGGTGGTGTGCTGGTACTCCGGCGGGGCCGTGAAGGCCGGCTCCGGCGGCCGGATACGGGGCATCGCGGCCACGGCCTTGGACAGCTCTTCCGGGGTGGTGCAGGCCGGCTCCTGGCGGGAGGCAGTGGCCCCGTCGTTGGCGAGCGCACGCATGGCGAGCTCGCCCAGGCCCCGGTGGACGCCCGCGCGGACCTGGTCGGGGGCGATGAGACCGACGCCCTTGGGCAGACCGGTGAGACCGTACGCATCGCTCTCGTAGGGCCAGCGCTGGGTGAGGGCCGCGTACAACAGGGCGCCGATGGCTTCGGTGTCGGCCCGCTGCGGGGTCTCGCTGGTGATGCCGCGCAGCGCGGCGTTCACGGCCAGGCCTCGGATGCGCCATTGGCCCGTGGACGTGCGCAGTATCGCGCTCGGCGTGAGGCGAAGGTGGGCGAGGCCCTCGCGGTGCGCGGCTGCCATCGCCTGGGAGACCTGGCTGACCAGTTGGTAGGCCTCGTGCGGCTCCAGCGGGCCCACGGCGAGCAGGGCGGTGAGCTCGGTGGCGTCGGGCAGCCACTCGTGGACGACGTAGACGAGGTCGTTCTCCTCGACGGCATCGAGGACCTGGACGAAGCGCGGGTCGCCGAGGAGGGCGGACGAGCGGGCGGCGGCCAGTACGGCGCGCGCCCGTGAGTGGTCGGCCGGCATCAGATGGACGCCCACGGCCCGGCGCAGCTTCTCGTCCATCGCGCGCCAACTGCTGAATCCGTCCACACGGGTGACGCACTCTTCCAGCCGGTAGCGTCTGGCGAGCTTGTGACCGCTGTGGAGTTCGGGTGCGGCCGTGGAGGCCGTGTTCGTGCGTTCGCCGTCCTTGTCGGGCATGGGTCCGTCCGCGGCTCGTCCGTTCTGGGTGTCCACCCCGTCGGACGTGGCCTTCGCCGCCTGAGCGGCAGACGGCTCGTCGCCGTCGTTGTCGGCCACGTCGACGGCAGCCGTGCTACGTTCCGCCACCGTCGTTCCTGCCTCCCCATCCGTTGCGCGCTGTAGGCCAGTCTGCGAAGCCATGCCAATTGTGCCCACAGTCCGACGCTATGCACGACACACGAAAGGGGGCGACGGTTGTGCGCATCAGCGCCCCAAACGCCCGCGGACCATCCCGACCATCGCGTTGAGCTCTTCGATCCGCATCCGCTTGGCCGCGATGAGGAACACGGCAGCCAGGGCGATACCGCCGACGACCAGGGACGTGGCGGAACCGAACACTCCGCTGCCCAGCCACTGGGTGACCGCGTAGGCTGCCGCTCCGGCCACGGCGGCGGCCGGGACGCAGGCTCCGGTGAGTCGGGCGTAGGTGCGCATCACGTGGGCGCCGTCGAGGTCCCCGCCGAGCCTGGTGCGCAGGCGGCGCCAGGCCACGCCCACGCCCACGGCGTAGCCGAGACCGTAGGAGGCCGCCATGCCGACGACCGCCCAGCGGGCGGGGAGGACGAAGAAGGAGACCGCCGATCCGGCCGCGTTCACGGCGGCGACGATGACGGTGTTGTAGAAGGGCGTCCGGGTGTCTTCGTAGGCGTAGAACCCGCGCAGGACGACGTACTGGACGGAGTACGGGATCAGGCCGAGGCCGAAGGCCATCAGGACGTAGCCGATGTTCTGGGCACCGGATCCGGAGCCCGCGTAGAGCAGGGTCGCCATCGGGACGCCGAGCGCGAGGAACGCGAAGGCACAGGGCACGATCGCGACGGCCGAGGTGCGCAGTCCGTAGGAGATGTCGTCGCGGACCGCGGCGGCGTCGCCGTCGTGGGCGGAGCGGGAAATGCGGGGCAGGACGGCCGTCATGACGGAGACGGTGATGATCGCCTGAGGCATCTGCCACAGCAGCAGCGCGTAGTTGTAGGCGGTGATACCGGTACCGGGGTGACCCTGCTTCTCGGCGACCGAACCGGCCCAGGTGGCGAGCTGGGTGACGATGACCAGGCCGACCTGGTTGGCCAGGACGAAGAAGAACGTCCACTTGGCCAGGCGGGCGGCCTTGCCGAGGCCGTGGCCCTTCCAGTCGAAGCGCAGGCGCGGTGTGAAGCCTGCGTCACGCAGGTACGGGAGCATTGCCAGGGCCTGGACGGTCAGGCCGAGCAGGGTGCCGAGCCCCAGCAGGCGGACGCCTTCCGGGGTGACGGTCGTGGCGTTGACGCCGGAGGTGGTGAAGCCGCCGAAGGCCCAGATGAAGGCGCCGAAGGTGGCGATGACCACGATGTTGTTGAGGACCGGAGTCCACATCATCGCGCCGAAACGTCCCCGGGCGTTGAGGATCTGACCGAGCACCACATGAACGCCCATGAAGAACATGGTGGGCAGGCAGTAGCGCGCGAACGCGACGGCGACGTCCATCTGCTGCGGGTCGGAGGCGATCTTCGGCGACATCATCGTGATGAACACCGGCGCCGCCAGGACGCAGATGGTGGTGATGCCGGCCAGCAACACCACGACCAGGGTCAGCAGCCGGTTGGCATAGGCCTGTCCCCCGTCGGCGTCGTTCTTCATCGCGCGGACCAGCTGCGGGATGAAGACGGCGTTGAGGGCGCCGCCGCCGACGAGCACGTAGATCATCGTGGGCAGCGTGTTGGCGATCTGGTACGTGTCGTTGAAGGTGCCGACGCCGATCGCCGCGGCGATCACCAGGGTTCTCAAGAAGCCGGTGATGCGGGAGACGATCGTGCCCGCGGCCATGAGCGCGCTGGACTTGAGCAGGCTCGCGGCACGTCCGGCCGGCTTGCTCGGGGCCGGAGCGGCGACGGGGGCGTCCTCGGCGGGGATGCGGGGCGCCGCCTCCTGGTCCCGGTAGAGGTGCGCGAAGGCGTCCGGCTCGGGCTGTTCCTCCGAGGCACGTGTGACGAGCGAGTCCACCCCCACGAACTCGGTGGTGGAGGCGCGATCGCCGTACGGAAGGTGCCGGGACGGGCCGTCCGGTTCCGGCGGCGGGGTCTGGGCCCAGACGCGAGGATCGGGGGAGTACATGGGCGCGCTCGGGGCCGCGTAGAGCGGACCGGGCTCCTGGAAGGTGCCGGGCGCCGGCGGCGGGTGCGCGGCACGGTCGTAGAGAACCTCGTCGACCGGGTCCTGGGCGGACAGGTCCTGGGACCGGTACGGGTCGTAGTCGTAGGCACCCTGGACATACGGGTCGCGGTCCGGCGCGGGCGCAGGCACGGGAACCTGCCCGGGCACCGGGGTGCCCGGGGCAGTGCCCTGGGAGGGCGCGGGCCCGCCAGTGCCCTGCGCGCGGTCACCGTCGTACGGCGCGTTCATCGAAACCCCACCTCATCGTCCCCAGGCCGACCGGCCACGGCATCGCTCAACGGTCCACTGTCTCACTCGTGCCGGACCCCTCGGTGCTTTGCGGTTCGGTGTCCGGGGACTCGTCACTCGGCTGCGTGCTCTCCTCCGCGGCGGCACGGGCTGCCACACGCTTGCGGCTGGCGTACATCTTGATGCCTGCCAGGACCAGCAGGAGCACGCCGCCGGCGATCACGAGCATCACGGTGGGAGTGATCTCGGTGGCCTCCACGGTGAACCGGCGTTCCTTGCCGTAGGGGATGCCGTCCTTGGTGAAGAGCTGTGCCGTGACCTCGACGGGCCCGCTCGCGGTGGCGTTGGCGGGGAACTTCACCGTCTGGGTGTGGTCGCCCTGGACGGTGACCTGCTGCTCCGCCTGGCCGCTGTCGCCGAACATCAGGCGGGACGGGTTGGCGGACTTCACCCGCAGCACCAGGTCGTGCACGTCCTGCACCAGGCTGTTCTGCACGCTGACCGGGATGGTGGCGCTGTGTCCGGACAGGGTGGCGTCGGACTTGGGGATGACCTTGACCTTCTCGGTGAGACCGATCAGGTAGTCCTGCACCTGGTCCCGGTAGAGGCGGGCTTCGTCGGGACGTCCTCGCCAGGAGGTCGACATCTCCCGGTTGATGGTGTTGCCGAAGGGGATCTCCACGCGGTCGGGCGCTGCGAGGATCACTTTGAAGTGGTCGAGGGTGTTCTGCGTCGTGCGGATCTTCTCGAAGGCCGATACCGGCAGCTCCTGCTTGCGCAGGTCTTCCGGATACTGGCCGGCGCCCGGCACCTGGGTGGCGGCCCCGGGGTCGGGCTTGGCGGTAGCCGCCGCCTCGAGGTCGGCCGGCTGCGTCCAGCGGCCCCCCTGGAGGCCGCGCAGGGCGGCGGCCATCGACCGGGCCTGGCTGACGGTGGGCATTCGCTGCGGGGCCACGACGAAGCTGCGCTGCTCGTCGGTCTTCTGCAGGTTCAGGGCCAGGCTGTGGGCCAGGAACCGCTGCACGGCGAGGGTGGAGCTGCCGGCGTTCAGCATGTCGCCCTCGAAGGCGGTGGACAGTTCGGCATCCGCCACGACGGCGGTGGTACCTGCTCCGATGGGCCGGGCCGCCGACGGCGTGTAGCCGAGGGCACCGCTCTCCACCAGGCTGTCGCTGCGGGCCAGGACGTTGTGGGCGCCGGCCGATGTGGCCACGTTCACGATCGAGGGGTCGATGGCGCCGTTCACGGGCCAGGAGAAGTCGGTGGACGCCGGGACGTGCAGGACGGTCTGCACCGCGTCCTTTGCCTTGTCGGTGGCCGGGTGTAGCTGTCCCAGAGTGCCCGAGACGTCCTTGCCGCGGTGTGCGAGGGAAGCCAGGTCGGGGTCCGCGAAGGGCAGCGCGACGACCTTCTTGCCCTGCACGGCCGCTTCCAGTGAGCTCAGCCACTGCTCGGCCACGGCCTTGTTCTTGCCCTGGACGGACTTTCCGTTCGGGCCCCTGACCCGGTAGCCCTTGGTCATCGCGTCGACCGTGTAGAGCAGGTCGGGATCGATGACCCAGGTGACCGGGAGGTCCCTGCCGAGCGTGACCATCTGTTCCAGGCGGCCTCCCGGCTTGAGCTCCTCGTAGAGGGAATCGTCGAGGAAGACCGGTGTCTGGAGCTCGTCGGATCCGGTCTCGGCCGTGACACGGGTGGCGGAGATCAGGGGCCAGACGTAGGTGAGCTGTGAACGCTTGGAGGCGGCCTCGGGCTGCCAGGGCAGGAAGGTCCGCTTGATGCCCAGCACCTGCTCGGACGGCCGGCTCTCGGTCACGCCGGACAGGGACACACCGAGCTGGTAGACGCCGTCCTTGTCGAGCTCGAGCTTGTTCACCGGGACGGTGAGGGTGAAGTTCTGGGTGACTTTCGACGGCAAGGAGGCGATCTTCACTGCGTAGGCCGAGTCGATCTCGCCGGGATCCGTGCCAGCCCGGAAGCCGTTGCGGTCCGCGGTCTCGTCGATGGACGAGCGGTCCGTGAGTGCGGGGCCCACCCGCAGGCCGACATGGGCGTCCGTGATCGTTTCGGACCCGGTGTTGACCACGGTGCCCTCGATGGTGAGGGTGTCGCCCTTCACCGGGGCGCTGGGTGCCATCGAGACCAGCTGGACGTCGACGGAGGAGGCCTGCACGGCCTCCGCTTGCGGGGCGGGGGCGTAGACGAGAGCGGCCAGCACGGGGGTCCCGGCGAGCAGGACGATCGCGCGCCGCAGCCATCGGCGCCGGACAGGGGCGGGTGAGACCCCTTGGATGTCTGCCGCCTCGGCCACGCGCTAGCCCGTCCCTAGAAGTGTCAGTGGTCGTCTTTCGTGCGTCCACGAATGGTAACGAGGTGCGCTGTGTGCGAGTGCCGCCCCTTGCTCCACATGATCGGTACAGCCCGGCGGCGGCCGCATACCGGGGTCGCCGATAAACGGGGCGGTTACCGGTGGACCGGGCACGTACCCTTTTCAGTTGTGCCGAACGCCAACGAAGACAACCCCAGTGCCCTGAGTCAGGTGCAGCGCCGCGCGGTCAGTGAACTGCTGCAGGTCGCTCCTGTCGCCGACGAGCTCGGCCGCCGGTTCCAGGAGGCGGGCTTCCGCCTGGCCCTGGTCGGCGGGTCCGTCCGCGACGCGCTGCTGGGGCGTCTCGGCAACGATCTCGACTTCACCACCGACGCCCGACCCGAGGACGTTCTCAAGATCGTCCGGCCGTGGGCGGACGCGGTCTGGGACGTGGGCATCGCCTTCGGCACCGTCGGGGCCCAGAAGAACGCGCGCGTCGGCGATGCCGTGCGGAACTTCCAGATCGAGGTGACGACGTACCGCTCGGAGGCCTACGACCGTACGTCGCGCAAGCCGGAGGTCTCCTACGGTGACTCAATCGACGAGGACCTCGTGCGCCGTGACTTCACGGTGAACGCGATGGCCCTGGCTCTGCCGGAGCAGGAGTTCATCGACCCGCACGGCGGCCTGGAGGACCTGGCCGCCGGAGTGCTGCGGACCCCCGGCACCCCCGAGGACTCTTTCTCCGACGATCCCCTGCGCATGCTGCGGGCGGCGCGGTTCTCGGCGCAGCTGGACTTCGAGGTCGCACCCGAGGTCGTGGCGGCGATGAAGGCCATGTCCGACCGGATCGAGATCGTTTCCGCGGAGCGGGTCCAGGGCGAGCTGAACAAGCTGATCCTGTCCGCCAACCCGCGCCGCGGCCTGGGACTGCTCGTGGACACGGGGCTGGCCGACCGTGTGTTGCCCGAGCTGCCCGCGCTGCGGCTGGAAAGCGATGAGCACCACCGGCACAAGGACGTCTACGACCACTCGCTGATCGTGCTGGAGCAGGCGATCGCGCTGGAACAGGACGGCCCGGACCTCGTACTGCGGCTCGCTGCCCTGCTGCACGACATCGGCAAGCCCCGTACCCGCCGCTTCGAGAAGGACGGCCGGGTCTCCTTCCACCACCACGAGGTGGTGGGCGCCAAGATGACCAAGAAGCGGCTGACCGCGCTGAAGTACTCCAACGACATGGTCAAGGACGTGTCCCGGCTGGTCGAGCTGCACCTGCGTTTCCACGGCTACGGGGACGGCGAATGGACCGACTCCGCGGTGCGGCGCTACGTCCGTGACGCCGGGCCGCTGCTGGACCGCCTGCACAAGCTGACCCGGTCCGACTGCACCACGCGCAACAAGCGCAAGGCGAACGCGCTCTCCCGCACCTACGACGGGCTGGAACGGCGCATCGCACAGCTCCAGGAGCAGGAGGAGCTGGACGCGATCCGTCCCGACCTGGACGGCAACGAGATCATGCGCGTGCTGGACGTGGGCCCCGGACCGGTGATCGGCAAGGCCTATGCCTTCCTGTTGGAGATGCGGCTGGAGAATGGGCCGATGGGGCACGATGCCGCCGTGGCCGCGCTCAAGGAGTGGTGGGCGGCCCAGGACTGATCCTCGGGCGCCGGTGTCGATGTTTCACGTGAAACATCGACACCGGGGGTGCCGTCATGGGCGATGTTTCACGTGAAACATCGGCTGTGACGGCTGAGGAGCACCGCGGTCAGCGCGTAGAGCACGGACACGCAGACGAGCAGCACTACGGACCGGCCGTCGGCGGGCAGCATGAGTGCGGCCACGGCCGCCGCACCGACGAACGCGACGTTGAAGAGCACGTCGTAGACGGAGAACACCCGGCCGCGGTAGTCGTCGTCCACACGGGACTGCACTTCGGTGTCGGTGGAGATCTTGGTGCCTTGGGTGGCCAGGCCCAGGACGAACGCGGCGACCAGCATCGGACCCGGGGCGAAGAACAGGCCGAGGGCCGGCACCAGCACGGCGGAGCCCGCCGCGCAGGCGGTGATCCAGCCGAGGGTGCCCAGTCGCCCCACCATCCACGGAGTCGCCACCGCGGCCGCGAAGAATCCGGCTCCGGACGCGCCGACTGCGATGCCCAGGAGAGTCAGCCCCTCGGCTTCGTTGTCCGACCAGGCGTAGCGGCAGAGCATCAGCAGCATGACGAACAGTGCTCCGTAGCAGAACCTCATCATGGTCATCGCGGTGAGCGCCTGGGCCGCCGGCCTCCGGGCGGCGAGGTGCCGGAGGCCTTCGGCCATGCCCCGCACGGTGAGGGCGATGCCCTGGGCCACTGAGGGGTGTGCCTGCCCTGCGGAGTGTTCGGGGCCAAGCAGTCCGACGGCCAGGCGCAGGGAGACGAGGGCCGCACACAGGTAGAGACCCGCTCCGAGTAGCACGACGAGGGCGTTGGAGCCGGACGCGAGCAGCCGGACGAGGAAGGCCAGCCCTCCGCCGGCCACCGCCGCGAGCGTCCCCGCGGTGGGGGAGAGCGCATTCGCGGTGACCAGCTGACCGGCTCCGACGACGCGGGGCAGCGAGGCAGCCACCCCGGCCAGTACGAAGCGGTTGACCGCCGTCACGGACAGCGCCGAGGCGTAGAACAGCCAATCGGGTACGTGCGCGACGATCAGCACCGCGGTGATGCAGGCGAGGAAGGCCCGCAGCAGATTGCCGTAGAGGAAGACCTGGCGTCGGCGCCAGCGGTCGAGCAGCACTCCGGCGAAGGGGCCGATCACCGAGTAGGGCAGCAGCAGCACCGCCATTGCGGAGGCGACGGCTGCCGGGGAGGTCTGTTTCTCGGGGGAGAAGACGACATAGGTGGCGAGCGCGACCTGGTACACGCCGTCCGCCGCCTGGGAGAGCAGCCGTACGGCGAGCAGGTTGCGGAAGTCCCTCAGGCGCAGGAGTACGCGCAGATCACGTACGACAGGCATGAGGGAAAGGGTCACACACGCGGAGGGTCCCCGGGCACATTGCCCGGGGACCCTCCGCGGAAGAACAGCCGAAGTCCAGGTGTCGACAGGACGTGCGGGGGTTCGACTAGCGCTCGACCTCGCCCTTGATGAACTTCTCGACGTTGGCCAGGGCCTCATCGTCGAAGTACTGGACCGGCGGGGACTTCATGAAGTAGCTGGACGCCGACAGGATCGGACCGCCGATACCCCGGTCCTTGGCGATCTTCGCGGCGCGCAGGGCGTCGATGATGACACCGGCGGAGTTCGGGGAGTCCCACACCTCAAGCTTGTACTCGAGGTTCAGCGGGACGTCGCCGAAGGCACGGCCCTCGAGGCGGACGTAGGCCCACTTGCGGTCGTCGAGCCACGCGACGTAGTCGGACGGGCCGATGTGGACGTTCTTGTCGCCCAGCTCGCGGTCGGGGATCTGCGAGGTGACGGCCTGCGTCTTCGAGATCTTCTTCGACTCGAGGCGCTCGCGCTCGAGCATGTTCTTGAAGTCCATGTTGCCGCCGACGTTGAGCTGCATGGTGCGCTCGAGACGGACACCGCGGTCTTCGAAGAGCTTCGCCATCACGCGGTGCGTGATGGTGGCGCCGACCTGCGACTTGATGTCGTCGCCGACGATCGGGACACCGGCCGCGGTGAACTTGTCGGCCCACTCCTTGGTGCCGGCGATGAAGACCGGGAGGGCGTTGACGAAGGCGACCTTGGCGTCGATGGCGCACTGCGCGTAGAACTTCGCCGCGTCCTCGGAACCGACCGGCAGGTAGCAGATCAGGACGTCGACCTCGCGGTCCTTGAGGACCTGGACGATGTCGACCGGGGCCTCAGCGGACTCCTCGATCGTCTGGCGGTAGTACTTGCCCAGACCGTCGTAGGTGTGGCCGCGCTGAACGGTCACACCGGCGTTCGGGACGTCGCAGATCTTGATGGTGTTGTTCTCGCTGGCGCCGATGGCGTCCGAGAGGTCGAGGCCGACCTTCTTCGCGTCGACGTCGAACGCGGCGACGAACTCGATGTCACGCACGTGGTAGTCGCCGAACTGGACGTGCATCAGCCCGGGGACCTTGGACGCCGGGTCGGCGTCCTTGTAGTACTCGACGCCCTGCACCAGCGAGGCGGCGCAGTTGCCCACGCCGACGATGGCTACGCGAACCGAACCCATTCCGGTTGCTCCCTGTTTGTTCTCGGACGAGGTCTGCAAGCTGCAGTCCTCATTTTTCGGTTTCGTCGGACGGACCTGATCGTCTCCGATCGCGTCCCGCCCGCTCACTCTCGATGAGCTCGTTCAGCCAGCGCACTTCGCGCTCCACGGACTCCATGCCGTGCCGCTGCAGCTCAAGCGTGTAGTCGTCGAGGCGCTCCCGCGTCCGGGCGAGGGAGGCGCGCATCTTCTCCAGGCGCTCCTCCAGCCGGCTGCGGCGGCCCTCCAGCACTCGCATGCGCACGTCTCGTTCGGTCTGGCCGAAGAAGGCGAAGCGGGCGGCGAAGGACTCGTCCTCCCAGGTTTCGGGGCCCGTGTGGGAGAGGAGCTCCTCGAAGCGCTCCTTACCCGCGGCCGTCAACCGGTAGACGATCTTGGCGCGGCGCCCTGCGAGTGAAGCGGCGAGAGCGTCTTCCGGGGCGTTGCCCGGTTCTTCGATCAACCAGCCGTTGGCGACGAGCGTCTTGAGGCAGGGGTAGAGCGTCCCGTAGCTGAAGGCCCTGAACACTCCCAGCGAGGTGTTGAGCCGCTTGCGCAGCTCATAGCCGTGCATGGGGGATTCGCGGAGCAGTCCGAGGACGGCGAACTCGAGGATGCCGGAGCGTCTGCTCATCCGCCTGCCTCTCCTCCACCCCTGAGTCTTTATGTCGAGCTGATGTATCGACTCGATACATCCAGACGATAGAACGGGCCGGGTCCATCGACAAGGGGAGACATGGTGACCGGCATCACATCACCGATTCGCGCCGGGCAGGTTGCCTGATTTGGGGTGAACTTCGGCACTGGGTGGGTTTTGAGCCTGCGTAGTCTGTGCGCCATGACACCGGGGGGAACCGGAATTCATCTGCCGCTTCCAGGCCACTCGCCTGCCCGAGGAGTAGTCGTTCGATGAGCGAGCACCGCCGCAAACCGCCGCAACCGCAGGGCGGGGGGCGGGCTTCTGCCCGCCGCGCCGCCCAGCAGCACCCCGGCAGGGGTGCCGGACGTGACGTCCCCACCGCGTCACACAGCGGTCCGTACGCACAGCAGCCCGCCCGGGGCAGTCGCGCCGACGCCCGCCGGGCCGCGCAGAGAGGGTCTTCGGGCCGTGGCAGAGGCGGAGCAGGCAGCGCGCGCGGCGCCGGCCGCCAGGACAGGCGGCTGATCAACTACCCGCGGTCCGACCGGGACGGCTGGAAGCGCTTCGTCCCTTCCTGGAAGCTGGTGTCCGGAACCGCCCTGGGCTTCTTCGCGGTGATCATCGCCGGAGCCGGCATCGGCATCGCCATGGTGAGCACGCCGGACCCGAACAAGGCGGCCGAAGCGCAGAACAACGTCTTCTACTGGGCCGACGGCAGCCAGATGGTGGCCACGGGCGGTTCGATGAACCGGCAGATCGTCCCCATCTCGAGCATCCCCCGGTCGATGAGGGACGC
Source organism: Streptomyces sp. NPDC058880 (assembly GCF_042742535.1). Classification (NCBI taxonomy): domain Bacteria; kingdom Bacillati; phylum Actinomycetota; class Actinomycetes; order Kitasatosporales; family Streptomycetaceae; genus Streptomyces; species Streptomyces sp. NPDC058880. Next base: position 113,404 of record NZ_JBHYMC010000005.1, on the reverse strand, counting down.
CGTGATCGCGGCGGAGAACGAGTCCTTCGAGTCCGACAAGGGCGTGGACCCGATGGGTATCGCCCGCGCCGTGTGGAACATGGGCACGGGCGGCTCCACCCAGGGCGGCTCGACGATTACCCAGCAGTACGTGAAGAACACCTACCTGGACTCCGAGCAGACGCTCAAGCGGAAGGTCACCGAGCTCTTCATCGCGATCAGGCTGGGTGTCTCCGAAGAGAAGGACACGGTCCTCGCGGGATACCTCAACACCGCCTACTACGGCCGTGACGCCTACGGCATCCAGGCTGCGGCCCGCGCCTACTTCGGCAAGGACAGCCAGGACCTGAACCCCTCCGAGTGCGCCTTCCTGGCCGCCATGCTCAAGGGCCCCAACCTCTACAACCCGGACGGCGGCATCGGTGCCGCGGCCACTCCCGCCCTCAACGAGGACCGCGCCAGGAAGCGCTGGGCCTGGGTGCTGGACCGCGAGGTCGAGGTGGGCCGCATGGACCCGGCCGAGCGGGCTAAGTACACGCAGTTCCCCGAGCGCGTCGAGTCGGAGCAGGCCCGCGGCATGACCGGCCAGATCGGCTACCTGGTCGACACGGCCAAGGCGTACGTGATGAAGACCAAGGGCATCACCGTCGAGCAGATGGCCCTCGGCGGCTACCGGATCAAGACCACCTTCGAGAAGCCCAAGGTGGACGCCATGGCCAAGGCGGTGGAGGACATCCGCGCCGGGCTGATCGACGAGAAGAAGCGCCCCGACACCGACACCTTCGTACAGTTCGGCGCGGCCTCCGTGGACGTGAAGACCGGCGCGCTCGTGGCCCTGTACGGCGGCCCGGGCTGGGACCAGAAGTACTTCGCCAACAACGCCAACACCAGCGGTGTCCCGGTCGGCTCGACCTGGAAGCCGTACGTGCTGGCGGCGGCCATGGAGTACGGCACCCAGAACTCCAACGGCAAGGGCATCTCGGCCGACAGCAAGTACCAGGCGAACGACCTCACCGTCATCAACAACCGTGAGGGCAAGCCGCTGCGCGACGCCTCGGGCAAGCCCTTCAAGCAGAAGAACGAGAGCCCGACCCCCTTCGGGTACGTGACCCTCAACGAGGCGATGGAGAAGTCCATCAACGTTCCGTTCGCCCAGCTCGTCTTCGACGTCGGCCACGACAAGGTCAAGACCGTGGCGAAGTCCACGGGCATCCTGGAGGAGTCGATCAACCCCAACAACGACGCCTCCTTCGCCCTGGGCACCTCCACCCCCAGTGCCATCCGCATGGCCGACTCCTATGCGACCTTCGCCGCCTCCGGCACGCACCGCGAGCCGTATTCCGTGATCGCGGTCGAGAAGAACGGCGAGAAGCTGTCCGGCTTCGAGGCCCCCAAGGACCAGCGGGCCATGGACCACGCGGTCGCGGACAACATCACCAAGGTGCTGCAGAACGTCGTCGAGAACGGCACCGGCAAGAAGGCCAAGAAGCTGGGCAGGCCCGCGGCGGGCAAGACCGGTACCACGGACGAGAACAAGTCGGCCTGGTTCGTCGGGTACACCCCGGAGCTCTCCACCTCCGTGGTCCTCTTCCGCACCGACCCCAACTCGGCGGAGAAGAACCTGATCTCCATGAAGGGCGTGGGTGACATCCCCTCCCTCCACGGTGGCGACATCCCGGCCGAGATCTGGACCGAGTACATGGGGGAGGCCCTCAAGGGCACCCCGGTCAAGCGGTTCCCGGAGGCCGAGGACATCGGCGTCACGGCCGATTCGGCCGGCGCCCCCTCCCCCACCCCTGAGGCACCCGTGACGCCGTCCTCCTCCCCGTCCTCGGTCCCGCCGAGCACTCCGCCGCCCTCCCCGACGCCTTCCAAGGGCGGTGGCCGGCCGTGCAAGCCGTGGGAGCTGTACTGCGACCCGGACACCACGCGCGGCGGCACCAACGACGGCACCACCACCGGAAGCAGTACGGGCATCATCGGCGGGCCCAGCGGATCACCGTCCCCCTCGCCCAGTGCCAGACCGGGACGCCCGGGCGGCCTCACCGGATCGACCACCGGTACCGCCACGCAGTGATCGGCGGGCACCACCCTCCGGTGAAGCCGAGGAAGGCCGTCGCACCCACTGTGCGGCGGCCTTCCCGCGTCCCCCGCCCGGTACGGCAGGATGACCCCCATGACCCAGGTGCACGAGGACCGCCCCGTACTGCCCACGCAGCAGGACGAGGTCGCCGCAGCCGGCAGTGAGCTGATCGGCGGCCCGCTCGGCCGCCACGCCCGCCTCGGCGGCCACTGGCTCGGACCGGTGCGCGTCGTGGCCCTCGTCGCCATCGGCATGTTCGCGCTCGGCATGGTGCAGAAGCTGCCCTGCTACGAGTGGGCCTGGTTCCGCGGGGCGTCCTCGCAGTACACCCACGCCTGCTATTCCGACATCCCGCATCTGTACGCGGTCCGCGGCTTCGCCGACAATCTGACTCCGTACTTCGACCGGCTCCCCGGCGACATGGAGTACCTGGAGTACCCGGTCCTCACGGGGCTCTTCATGGAGATCGCCTCCTGGCTGACTCCCGGCAGCGGTTCCATGCAGCACCGCGAGCAGATGTACTGGATGGCCAACGCGGGCATGCTGATGGCCTGTGCGGCGGTCATCGCCGTCTGCGTCGCCCGTACCCACCGCCGCCGGCCCTGGGACGCCCTGCTCTTCGCCCTCGCGCCCGCTTTCGCCCTGACGGCGACGATCAACTGGGACCTGCTGGCCATCGCCCTGACCGCGGCCGGGATGCTCATGTGGTCCCGCGGCCGGACGGTCCTCTTCGGAGCCCTCATCGGCCTGGCCACCGCCGCCAAGCTGTACCCCGTCCTGCTGCTCGGCGTCCTGTTCGTGCTCTGCTGGCGGGCCGGCAAGTGGCGTTCATTCGGCGCGGCCACTGCCGCGGCGGCCGGAGCCTGGCTCGTGGTGAACGTTCCCGTCATGCTCTTCGCCTGGGAGGGCTGGACGAAGTTCTACACCTTCAGCCAGGAGCGGCCCATCGACTTCGGCTCCGTCTGGCTGCTGATCTCCCAGCGCTCGGGCAACCCCTTGCACGACGCCAACACGTATGCCACCGGGCTGACGCTCCTGCTGTGCGGGGCCATCGGCCTGCTCACGCTGACCGCCCCCCGCCGCCCCCGCTTCGCCCAGCTGGCCTTCCTCGTCGTCGCCGCGTTCATCCTCTGCAACAAGGTCTACTCGCCGCAGTACGTGCTGTGGCTCATCCCGCTCGCCGCGCTGGCCCGGCCGCGCTGGCGGGACTTCCTGATCTGGCAGGCCGGCGAGGTCGCCTACTTCCTCGGGATCTGGTTCTACCTCGCCTACATCAACAGCGGGGACAAGCACCAGGGCCTGCCCGTGGAGGGCTACCAGCTGGCGATCGCCGCCCACCTGCTGGCCACGCTGTACCTGTGCGCCGTCGTCGTCCGCGACATCCTGCTCCCTGAGCACGACGTCGTACGCCGGGACGGCTCGGACGACCCCTCCGGGGGCGTCCTGGACGGGGCGCCGGACGTGTTCGTGCTGTCGGACGCAGCGAAGGCGCCGCGCTACGCGGCGCCCTCGGAGGGACAGCGGGTCGACTGGGGGACCGGCCCCCGGGACTGAACGGGACGGCTCAGGCGTCGAGCATCCGGTCGAACTGCGTGGTGGTGTGGCGCAGGTGCGCCACCAGCTCGTCCCCGACCTTCGGCTCGGTCGCGTCGGCGGGCACGAACAGGATCGACACCTGCATGTGCGGCGGCTCGGCGAACCAGCGCTGCTTGCCCGCCCACACGAACGGCGAAAGGTTCCGGTTGACCGTGGCAAGGCCCGCCCGGGCGACGCCCTTGGCGCGCGGCATCACACCGTGCAGCGCCTTCGGGGCTTCCAGGCCCACACCGTGCGAGGTACCGCCGGCCACCACGACCAGCCAGCCGTCGGAGGCCGCCTTCTGCTGGCGGTAGCCGAACCGGTCCCCCTTGGCCACGCGCGTGACGTCGAGCACCGAGCCGCGGTACTCGGTGGCCTCGTGGTCGCCCAGCCACAGCCGGGTGCCGATCCGGGCCCGGAAGCGGGTCTGCGGGAACTGCTGCTGGAGCCGTGCCAGCTCCTCGGCCCGCAGGTGGCTCACGAACATGGTGTGCAGCGGCAGTCGGGCCGCGCGCAGCCGGTCCATCCAGCCGATGACCTCCTCCACGGCGTCCGAGCCGTCCGGGCGGTCCAGCGGCAGGTGCAGGGCGAAGCCCTCGAGGCGCACGTCCTCGATGGCGCTGTGCAGCTGGCCGAGGTCCTGTTCGGAGATTCCGTGGCGGCGCATCGAGCTCATGCACTCGATGACCACACGGGCGCCAACCAGGCTGCGGACGCCTTCCAGCGAGGACACCGAGCGGATGACGCGGTCCGGCAGGGGTACCGGCTCCTCGCCCCGGCGGAACGGGGTGAGGACGAGTAGGTCGCCGCCGAACCAGTCCTTGATGCTGGCCGCCTCGTACGTGGTGCCGACCGCGAGGAGGTCGGCACCCATCCGGGTCGCCTCTTCGCACAGCCGCTCGTGGCCGAAGCCGTAGCCGTTGCCCTTGCAGACCGGGACCAACCCGGGGAACTGGTCCTGGACCTGCTTCTGGTGCGCACGCCAGCGCGCGGTGTCGACGTAGAGCGTGAGCGCCATGCCCGTCCGGGACCTCTCCTGTGCAGCTGCCTGGTGCAGCGGGACTGTGTGGGGAAAGCGGGTGGATCTGGGGGTCGTCAGCGACGCGACATGTAGATGTCGAGCGCCTTGTGCAGCACCTTGTTCAGCGGGAAGTCCCACTCGCCGACGTACTCCACGGCTTCGCCGCCGGTACCGACCTTGAACTGGATCAAACCGAACAGGTGGTCGTTCTCGTCCAGCGTGTCAGAGATTCCGCGCAGGTCGTAGACGCTCGCACCGAGTGCGTACGCGTCGCGCAGCATCCGCCACTGCATCGCGTTCGAGGGCCGGACCTCACGCTTGTGGTTGGCGGACGCGCCGTAGGAGTACCAGACGTGCTGGCCGACGGTGAGCATCGTGGCCGCGGCCAGCGGCTCGCCCTCGTGCGTGGCGATGTACAGGCGCATCCGGTTGGGGTCCTCGGAGTTGAGGGCCGTCCACTGACGCTGGAAGTAGCTGAGGGGGCGCGGGCGGAACTTGTCGCGCTCGGCCGTGATCTCGTACAGGTGCTGCCAGGTCGGCAGGTCCTCGTAGCCGCCCTGGACGACCTCGACGCCGGCCTTCTCCGCCTTCTTGATGTTGCGGCGCCACAGCTGGTTGAAGCCCTTGAGGACGTCGTCCAGCGAGCGGTTGGCCAGCGGCACCTGGAAGACGTAGCGCGGCTGGACGTCGCCGAAGCCGGCGCCGCCGTCCTCGGCCTGCTGCCAGCCCATGCGGCGCAGCTTGTCGGATACCTCGAAGGCGCGCGGCTCGATGACCGAGGCCTCCACATCGCGCAGCCGCTTCACGTTCGGGTCCTGGATGCCCGCCTTGATGGCGGCCGCGTTCCAGCGCCGGATGACGACGGGCGGGCCCATCTTCACGGTGAAGGCGCCCTGCTGCTTGAGGTGGGCCAGCATCGGCTGGAGCCACTCCTCCAGGTTCGGGGCGTACCAGTTGATGACCGGCCCCTCGGGGAGGTACGCGAGGTAGCGCTTCACCTTGGGCAGCTGGCGGTACAGCACGAGTGCCGCTCCGACGAGTTCCTCGGACTCGTTGAACCAACCGAGGTTCTCGGAACGCCACTCGTTCTTCACGTCGGCCCACGCCGGGACCTGGCAGTGGCTCGCCGAGGGCAGGCTCTGGAGGTAACCCAGATGCTGCTCTCGGCTGATGGTCCTCAGGGACAGGCTCATGCGGGGCGTCTCCTCGGCGGCTTCGCTGGCTATGGCGCGAAGCCTACTGCGACAGGGGCGCCACCCTTCTGGGGGACGGGCCGCAGGCCCGGGCCGGTGTGCCGCCGGCGCCCTGCCGAGGAGGTGCCCCGGTCGGCCCTGTCAGCCCCCGAAGAGGCCACCGTGGAACATACCGAGGTAGAAGCCGATGGCAGACGCGCCAAGGCCGATGATCAGCGCGAAGCGCTCGCGTGTCGTGACGGAGACGAACTGTCCGTACGCGCCGGTCAGGATGCCGATCAGTCCGGCCCACGAACTGATCAGGTGCAGGTTGTGGAAGAAGGCCGTGACGAACGCCACGGCGCCGAGGGTGAGGGTGACCGCCATCAGGGCGTCCTGCAGGGGATGGGGCTTTCCGTCGGTCGAGAGCAGGGAGATCTGAGGGGGCCGCATTGCCTGTGCCATCGGAAGGCACCTCCTGGCTGAAGCTGGCGGTGCTGCGGGCTGCCTCCGGCAGGGCGCCGAGGACATAGCACCGAGCACACCCGATGGATACAGATTGTGGACCTCTCCTGCCGGATTTCAACCGGAAGGACGCGAGCAGGTAGTCTGTACAGCTGCGCGGTGTCTGCTCTGTGGATGCCGTGCTCACGCATCACGACCCTCCTGCCACGGAACGACCGTGGCCGCTGAGTCCAAAGGAGGTGGGTTCCACATGCGTCACTACGAAGTGATGGTCATCCTCGACCCCGATCTCGAGGAGCGCGCTGTCTCCCCGCTGATCGAGAACTTCCTCTCCGTCGTCCGTGAGGGCAACGGAAAGGTCGAGAAGGTCGACACCTGGGGCCGTCGTCGTCTCGCTTACGAGATCAAGAAGAAGCCCGAGGGCATCTACTCGGTCATCGACCTCCAGGCCGAGCCTGCGGTCGTCAAGGAGCTTGACCGACAGATGAACCTGAACGAGTCGGTTCTCCGGACCAAGGTCCTTCGCCCCGAGACCCACTGAACTTCGGTTCAGCGGTAACCGGGAACGAGTAGCACAGCAGCCCAGCAGCAATCCCCGCCGAGAGGTTCATCCATGGCAGGCGAGACCGTCATCACGGTCGTCGGCAATCTCGTCGACGACCCCGAGCTGCGCTTCACCCCCTCGGGTGCGGCGGTCGCGAAGTTCCGTGTCGCGTCCACCCCCCGCACCTTCGACCGTCAGACCAATGAGTGGAAGGACGGCGAGAGCCTGTTCCTGACCTGCTCGGTATGGCGGCAGGCGGCGGAGAACGTCGCCGAGTCCCTTCAGCGAGGCATGCGCGTCATCGTGCAGGGTCGGCTGAAGCAGCGGTCGTACGAGGACCGTGAGGGTGTCAAGCGCACGGTCTACGAGCTGGACGTCGAGGAAGTCGGCCCCAGCCTGAAGAACGCCACGGCCAAGGTCGCCAAGACCACCGGTCGCGGTGGCCAGGGTGGATACGGCGGCGGCGGTCAGCAGCAGGGTGGCGGCGGCTGGGGCGGAGCCCCCAGCGGCGGCCAGCAGGGCGGCGGAGCTCCCTCCGACGACCCGTGGGCCTCCAGCGCGCCGGCCGGTGGCCAGCAGCAGGGCGGCGGCGGGGGCGGCTGGGGCGGAAGCTCCGGCGGCTCCGGCGGTGGCTACTCGGACGAGCCGCCCTTCTAGGGCAGCTCCATCCAAACTTCTTGATCACACAGGAGAGACACAATGGCGAAGCCGCCTGTGCGCAAGCCTAAGAAGAAGGTCTGCGCGTTCTGCAAGGACAAGACCGCGTACGTGGACTACAAGGACACGAACATGCTGCGGAAGTTCATTTCCGACCGCGGCAAGATCCGTGCCCGCCGCGTCACCGGCAACTGCACGCAGCACCAGCGTGACGTCGCCACGGCCGTCAAGAACAGCCGTGAGATGGCGCTGCTGCCCTACACGTCCACCGCGCGATAAGGAAAGGGTGACCGACTAATGAAGATCATCCTGACCCACGAGGTCTCTGGCCTCGGTGCCGCCGGCGATGTCGTCGACGTCAAGGACGGTTACGCTCGCAACTACCTGGTCCCGCGTGGTTTCGCGATCCGCTGGACCAAGGGTGGCGAGAAGGACGTGGCGCAGATCCGCCGCGCCCGCAAGATCCACGAGATCGCGACCATCGAGCAGGCCAACGAGGTCAAGGCCAAGCTCGAGGGTGTGAAGGTCCGTCTGGCCACCCGCGCGGGTGACGCCGGTCGTCTCTTCGGCTCCGTGACCCCGGCCGACATCGCCACGGCGATCGAGGCTTCCGGTGGCCCGAAGGTCGACAAGCGCCGCGTTGAGCTGGGCTCCCCGATCAAGACCCTCGGTTCGTACCAGGTCTCCGTGCGTCTGCACGCCGACGTGGCCGCGAACGTGGGCATCGAGGTCGTCGCCGCCTAAGGGCTGCACGTGATGGGCCGCACCCCGATCGGGGTGCGGCCCATCACCGTTCCCGGAGGTTCTCGGGGCGCGCTGGCAGGCATGTTTCACGTGAAACATGCCAACCGGCGCCGCGCTCCCTCACGCCCAGCGCTGTTCCACGTGAAACAGCTATCGGGTGGCACCCGCGATCGCCCATCGTCCAGAGCGGGCACGCAGCTGAAGGGTGACCATCCGGACCAGCATCATCAGGGTCATGGCCCACCACAGTGCCGTCAGGCTGCCCCCCAGGACCGGGACCAGCAGTGCGACCGGGGCGAACACGGCCAGCGTCACCATCATGGCCCGGGCCAGGTAACCTCCGTCGCCCGCGCCCATCAGGACCCCGTCCAGCACGAAGACGATGCCGGACACGGGCTGGGAGAGGGCTACGACCACCAGGGCGGGCAGTAGGGCCTGCTCCACGGCCGGGTCGCTGGTGAACAGGGGGATGAACACGGGCCGGGCCAGGACCACCAGCAGGCCGAGCACGATGCCCGTAGCGATACCCCACTGGACCATCCGGCGGCAGACGGCCTTCGCGCCGTCCGTGTCACCCGAGCCCAGGTAGCGGCCGATGATCGCCTGTCCGGCGATCGCAATGGCGTCCAGGGCGAAAGCGAGCAGGCTCCACAGGGAGAGCAGGATCTGGTGCGCCGCGACGTCGGCGTCGCCGAGCCGAGCGGCCACGGCGGTCGCGATCATGAGGATGGCGCGCAGGGACAGGGTGCGCACCAGGAGCGGGGTCCCGGCCCGCGCACAGGCACGGATGCCGGAGGCGTCGGGCCGCAGGGATGCACCGTGTCGGCGGGCCCCGCGGACGACCACGAAAAGATAGGCAGCCGCCATGCCGCACTGAGCCAGGACGGTGCCCCAGGCGGAGCCGGCGATACCGAGCCCCGCGCCGTAGACCAGTGCGGCGTTCAGGCCCGCGTTGAGGGCGAAGCCCCCGACGGCGACGTAGAGCGGTGTGCGGGTGTCCTGGAGGCCTCGGATGACCCCGGTGGCGGCCAGCACCACGAGCATGGCCGGGATTCCGAGGGCGGAGATCCGCAGATACGTGATCGCGTGCGGGGCGACTCCGTCCGAGGCTCCGAGGAGGGAGATCAGCGAGGGTGCGGCCGGCAGCATCACGGCGATGACGGTGATGCCGAGCAGAAGGGCCAGCCAGATGCCGTCCATGCCCTGCCGGATGGCCGCCGACAGATCTCCGGCACCGACGCGGCGGGAGACGGCCGCGGTGGTCGCGTAGGCGAGGAAGACGAATACGCTCACGGCTGTGGTGAGCAATGCGGCGGCGATGCCGAGGCCGGCCAGCTGGGATGTGCCGAGGTGCCCCACGATGGCGCTGTCGGCCATCACGAAGAGGGGCTCGGCCACGAGGGCGCCGAAGGCGGGAACGGCCAGTGCGAGGATCTCGCGGTCGTGCCGTCTCGGCCCCGCCGTGGGTGCTGCGAGGGCCTGTGTCATGCGCCCAATCTAATCTTCCACAGGTAACGGATGCAACCGCCAGTTGCTCCTTACCTGGGAGTTGGCTTGGGCGTTCTTCCCGCCTCGTCCGAGGTGTTCTGGAAACCCCGCCGAAGATTTTTCCCCCACCCTGTCGGTGGACGGTGAAATCGCAGGTCAGGCTGGGTATCCGGGTGGCCCGGGTGATTTTGTCCACAGCGTCGTCCCCCGGTCCGTGCACAGCTTGGGGGGAGTTACCCACAGCATTGGAGCCGTCATCCACATCTCATCCACAGGGCCTGTGGATAACAAGATTGGCTGACGCCGCTCCCGGCCCTACCGTGGTGCGTTGCCCGACTCGCCGACAGCCGATTCGGGTGCCCCAAATGTCAGAGCCGTGTCGTAGAAAGAGTTGCACGGCGAGGTCCGCGTTGCGGACGGGAGGAGGCGGCCCGGTGAGCATGCCCGAGCCCATGGACGACCCCTGGGCCGACAGCGGTCCGAGTGACCGTCTGCCCGCCCGCCCGCGCCGCAACAGCGAGGGCCGGGGCCGCGGCGACGAGCAGCACGACAGGGGCCGCGAAGGCGGCTCCTGGGACGGTGGCGGCGGTGGCTTCGAGCGTGTCCCTCCGCAGGACCTCGACGCCGAGCAGTCGGTGCTCGGCGGCATGCTCCTCTCCAAGGACGCCATCGCCGATGTCGTCGAGGTCCTCAAGGGCCACGACTTCTACCGGCCCTCGCACGAGACGATCTACCAGGCCATCCTCGACCTGTACGCCAAGGGAGAGCCGGCCGACCCGATCACTGTGGGCGCCGAGCTCACCCGGCGGGGCGAGATCAGCAAGGTGGGCGGGGCCTCCTACCTGCACACGCTGGTCCAGTCCGTGCCGACGGCGGCGAACGCCGAGTACTACGCGGAAATCGTCCACGAGCGGGCCGTCCTGCGCCGCCTCGTTGCCGCCGGGACGAAGATCACGCAGATGGGCTACGCGGCCGACGGTGATGTCGATGAGATTGTCAACAGTGCCCAGGCCGAGATCTACGCAGTCACCGAGCAGCGGACCTCCGAGGACTACCTGCCGCTCGGCGACATCATGGAGGGCGCGCTCGACGAGATCGAGGCCATCGGCTCGCGCAGCGGCCAGATGTCGGGGGTGCCCACCGGTTTCACCGACCTGGACTCCCTGACCAACGGCCTGCACCCCGGCCAGATGATCGTCATCGCCGCACGTCCGGCCATGGGCAAGTCCACCCTCGCGCTGGACTTTGCCCGGGCCTGCTCCATCAAGAGCAACCTGCCCAGCGTGATCTTCTCGCTCGAAATGGGGCGCAACGAGATCGCCATGCGCCTCCTGTCGGCGGAGGCCAGAGTCGCGCTGCACCACATGCGTTCGGGCACGATGACGGACGATGACTGGACCCGGCTGGCCCGCCGGATGCCGGACGTCTCGGCCGCCCCCCTGTACATCGACGACTCCCCCAACCTGTCGATGATGGAGATCCGGGCCAAGTGCCGTCGGCTCAAGCAGCGCAACGATCTCTCACTCGTGGTCATCGACTACCTCCAGCTGATGCAGTCGGGCGGCTCGCGCCGTCCCGAGAGCCGTCAGCAGGAGGTCTCGGACATGTCCCGAAACCTGAAGCTGCTGGCGAAGGAGCTTGAGGTCCCGGTGATCGCGCTCTCCCAGCTGAACCGTGGTCCGGAGCAGCGGACCGACAAGAAGCCGATGGTCTCCGACCTGCGTGAGTCGGGTTCCATCGAGCAGGACGCCGACATGGTGATCCTGCTGCATCGCGAAGACGCCTACGAGAAGGAGTCCCCTCGCGCCGGTGAGGCCGACCTGATCGTGGCCAAGCACCGTAACGGCCCCACCGCGACGATCACGGTGGCCTTCCAGGGCCACTATTCGCGCTTCGTGGACATGGCCAACACGTAGCATCCGATCATGGATGAGCTTGCCGAGGACTGTGAACTGCTCCCCGCCACCCGGCGTGCGCTGAGGCACCGGATCGCCGTCGCCCAGAGCGCGGGGCGAGCACCGTCCGTCGTGGCGGCCGTACTGCGTGGTGGGGAGGTGGTCTGGGAGGGCTCCCGGACCTCCGTCGCGGGGCACGGCCCGGACGGGAACGTCCAGTACCGGATCGGGTCGATCAGCAAGACCTTCACGGCCGTTCTCGTCATGCGCCTTCGGGACGAAGGGCTGCTCAGGCTCGAGGACCCGCTGGAGAAGCACCTCCCGGGGACCTCCGTCGGCCGGGTGACCATCGCCCAGCTGCTGGCCCACACCGGCGGGCTGGCCGCGGAGACCCCCGGCGAGTGGTGGGAGCGGACCCCCGGCGCGCTGCGGCCCGAACTCGCCGACGTGCTGGGTGAGGAGCCCTTCAAGCTCACCCCGGGCAGCAGGCACCACTACTCCAACCCCGGTTACACCCTGCTGGGTTCGCTGGTGGAGGCGCTGCGGGGCAGGCCCTGGGAAGAGGTGCTGCGGGCCGAGGTGCTGGAGCCCCTCGGCCTGGATCGTACGAGCGGACTGCCTCAGGCCCCGCACGCGGGCGGCTGGGCCGTGCACCCGTGGGCCGACGTGATGATGCCGGAACCGCTTGAGGACCTGGGGCTGATGGCCGCGGCGGGTCAGCTATGGTCCACGACGCGGGATCTCGCGCGATTCGCCGGCTTCCTGCTGCACGGTGACGAGCGGGTGCTCGGCGCGGAGTCCGTACAGGAGATGCGCCGGCCGGCGGCGCCCCCCGAGCCCGGGTTCGCCGATCTCGGCTACGGGCTCGGGATGCAGTTGATGGCCCAGGGCGCGCGCAGGCTCGTGGGACACAGCGGCTCGCTGCCCGGGTTCGTCGCGGGGCTGTGGCTGAGCGAGGCAGACGACGTGGCGGCGGTGGTGCTGGCCAACTGCACGTCGGGGCTGCCGGCCGCGGCCGTCGCCGCCGATCTCGTCGGGATCGTGGCGGATGCCGAGCCCCCGTTCCCGCGGCCGTGGCGGCCCTTCCGGGAAGCCGATCAGGTGCCCCTCGAGTTGTGCGGCCCCTGGTACTGGGGAACCGCGGCACACGTGGTGCGGTTGATTGCGGACGGTTCGCTGGAACTGGGGCCGGTCGGGGTGACGGGCCGTACGGCCCTGTTCCGGTCCGAGCCAGACGGCACCTGGACCGGCTTGTCCGGGTACTACGCAGGCGAGACGCTGCGGGCGGTGCGCCGCGAGGACGGCTCGGTCAGCCACCTCGATCTGGCCTCCTTCGTGTTCACGAGGGAGCCCTACGACCCCGCCGCCCCGGTGCCCGGCGGGGTCGACCCGCAGGGTTGGCGCGGCGTCGGCTGACAGCGCGGTGACCTGCCTCAGGCGACGAATTCACGTTCCAGTGGAGTTCGCAAGCGCGGGGTGACCCGGGCCTCGCCCACCCAGACGGCCAGGCGGGAGACGAGGACTCATCCTCCCGTTCGTAGGCCGGACCGTCGACCTGTGGGCCCGGCCTACGGCGCGGCCTTCAGAGCTGGAGCTTGAACCCGAGGTGCGAGGCGGTGAACCCGAGCCGTTCGTAGAAGCGGTGGGCGTCGGTCCGGGTCGCGTCCGACGTGAGCTGTACGAGCGTGCACTGCTCGGCACGGGACTTCTCGATCGCCCACTCGATGAACCGCGTGCCCAGTCCACTGCCGCGCTCGTCCGCGTGGACGCGGACGCCTTCGATGATGGCGCGGGTGGCTCCCTTGCGTGAGAGGCCGGGCACGACCGTCAGCTGGAGGGTGCCCACGACGCGGTCGTCCCGTACGGCGACGACCACGTGCTGGTTGGGGTCGTCGGAAAGGCGCTTCAGGGCCGTCCGGTAGGGGGTGAGGTCCTCCGGGGACTCGCGGGTGGCGCCGAGCGGGTCATCGGCCAGCATGGCGACGATGGCGGGCAGATCGGCTTCGGTGGCGGGCCGGATCGCCGGTTCGGGGGTGTCGGTCACGATAGGGGGTCCTTTCTCAGCCCGCGGCCACGGTCAGCGGTGCCCAACGGCGGGTCCAGTCGCCGGGGAGGTCGGCGAGGTTCCGGGCCATGACGGCGTTGAAGGCGACGGATTCCAGGCCGCGTTCCTTGAGCCAGGCGAGGAGCTCCTCGTGCCGCACGTCGACATCGGTGCGCAGCGGGCGGTCCGTGCCTCTGGCAAGCCCGGCGACCAAGGACTTGGCGGTGTCGGTGTCTCGGGCGATCAGCGGGCCGATGACATGGGTGTGCATGTTGGGCCAGGCCGCGGCGTATCCCGTGAGTGCGCCCTCCGCGCGGGAGTCCTCGGCGACGAGCAGTTGGTCGGCGAAGGCCGGGAGCCGCGTGATCATGTGTGTGCGGTCGGCGCCGAAGACCTCGGCGTCCAGGCGCAGGATGTGCGCGAGGTCTTCCGCGACCGCTCGCCGGATCCGAGTGGTGCTCTGTGTGTCAGAGCTTTCTTCCTCCCGGAAGGTCCCCACCAGCATCTCGGCGCGGCCTGTGGTTTTGAATCCCAGCTCCTCGTACAGCGGGCGTCCATAGGGGGTGGCGTGGAGGGTGAGGGGAACGCCCTTGAGCACGTTGTTGCAGACATGGGTCATCAAGGCGCGCCCCAGGCCTTGACGGGCGTAGCGGTCGGCCACGAGAACCATGCCGATGGCAGCGAGTCCGGGGCCTGAGGCGAGACTGCCGTACCGGGTGACGACGCAGGCGGCGGCGAGGCCCTGGCCGTCTGGGGCGTCGACGCCGTAGCCGTTGCCTGCCGCCAGAAGCAGTCCCCACTTGTGGTCTTCGCGGAGCCAGCCACGATCTTCGGACAGGTCGGCGCAACGGTGGAGATCGTCCACGTGCAGCGCCCGGATCGGCAGATCGGTGATGTGTGGTGGTGTCACCGGGCCAGACTGGATCATGAGCTGGGAGTCGTCCAGAGGATTTGGGGACGATGTTTCACGTGAAACCTGACGACCGGGAATCCTGCACCGGGCGACGTTTCACGTGAAACGCGGTGTTTCACGTGAAACGAACCCACTAGCCTCGATGCCTATGACGCGCCTGCACCTCTTCGACCTCGATGGAACGCTGATGTACGGCTCGGCGGCTCCCGTGGAGATCTCCCGTCAGCTGGGTGTGAGTGCCGAGATCGCCATGCTGGAGCGGGCCTTCTCCGCGCGCGAGATCGGGCCCCACCAGTTCTCGGTTGCCGTGCACGCGCTGTGGGCCGAGCTGACGCCGGAGCACGTCAGGGCGGCGTTCGACGGGGCTCCCTGGCTCGCCGGGATCCGGGATGTCTGGCAGGAGATCCGGCAGCGCGGAGAGTACTGCGCGGTGGTCTCCCTTTCGCCGTCGTTCTTCGTGGAACTTCTGCTGGAGTGGGGCGCGGATGCCGCCCATGGGTCGGTCTTCCCGGAAGTGCCGTTCACCCGGCCCGTGGAGGAGGCCGGGATTCTGACGCCCGAAGGCAAGGTCATGGTGGCCGACCGGCTGTGCGCGCAGTTCGGCGTGACGCGGGGCGACTGCGTGGCGTACGGGGACTCCGGGACCGACATCCACCTCTTCGAGGCGGTGTCCGTTTCGGTGGCGGTCAACGCGCGGCCGCATCTGGCCGCTCGTGCGACCCATGTCTATGAAGGGCGGGATCTGCGGGAGGTATACCAGCTGGTGGCTTTGGCACGCCCGGGAGTTGACGCATCTTAGGAGGAAAGTGGGTTCGAATCGCGGATTTTCTGCGTTTCCCCGCAGGCCTCCGAGTCGGCTGGCACGCTGTGAAACCGGGAACCACGGATTCATGACCGTGGCGTGTGCAATCCGACCGAGATGCTCGAAGCGAGGCACCGCATGGACGCTCCGCCCACCAGATCGGCCAGACGCGAAGCGGCCCGGATACCGTCCGAGGACGGTGCGGCCGAGCCCTCACCGGATGCCGTACTCATCCGCCGGACCCTTGCGGAGATCGCCCCGGTCGCCGACAAAGTGACCTCGTACTTCTACGCCCTGGTCTTCACCGGGCACCCGGAAGTGCGGGGCATGTTCCCGGCGGCCATGGACACGCAGCGCGACCGGTTGCTGAAGGCGCTGCTGACCGCCGCCGAGCACATCGACCATCCTGAGGTGCTCGCTCCCTACCTCTGCCGACTCGGCACCGGGCACCGCAAGTACGGCACCATGCCCGGTCACTACCCCGCGGTCGGCGAAGCCCTCGTCGGGGCGCTCGCCCGGTTCGCGACGTTGAGCTGGGGGCCCGAGACCGAGGCCGCCTGGGTGCGGGCGTACACGGCCATCTCCCAGATCATGATCGATGCCGCGGCGGAGGACGAGGCCAAGGCCCCCGCGTGGTGGCACGCGGAGGTGGTCTCGCACGAACTGCGCACCCCGGACATCGCCGTGCTGACCGTCCGCCCCGACCAGCCCTACGCCTTCCTGGCCGGCCAGTACGCGAGCCTGGAGACCCCTTGGTGGCCGCGTGTGTGGCGCCACTACTCCTTCGCCTCGGCCCCCCGGGCCGACGGGCTGCTCTCCTTCCACGTCAAGGCCGTCCCCGCGGGCTGGGTCTCCAACGCGCTGGTGCGCCACGCACGCCCCGGGGACGTCCTGCGCCTGGGACCGCCGGCCGGGTCGATGGTGGTGGACCACACCACGGACAACGGGATGCTCTGCCTGGGCGGGGGCACCGGCATCGCGCCGATCAAGGCACTGATCGAGGATGTGGCCGTACACGGCGAGCGGCGGCCGGTGGAGGTGTTCTTCGGGGCGCGCAGCGACAGCGGCCTGTACGACAAGGACACGCTGTTGGGGCTGCAGCGCTCGCACCCGTGGCTGTCGGTCCGGCCGGTGGTCGGAGACGGGCTGGCCGGACAGCTGCCGCAGGCCGTGGGCGAGAACGGGCCGTGGAGCTCGTACGACGCGTTCGTCTCGGGCCCGCCCGCGATGATCCGCAGCGGGGTCGACGAGCTCCTGCGCATCGGCATTCCCGGCGAGCGGATCCGGCACGACGCCGTCGAGGAACTGGCGGGCATCGCCGGGTGACCGCCGGCCACGGCCGCTCGGGGAGGGGCGCCAGCCGGCCGGCCCCGGACGGGCCTCAGCCCAGGTCGGGTGCGTGCATGGCGCGTACGCCTTCGATGTTGCCGTCCAGGTAGTGCCGCAGGGACAGGGGGACCAGATGGACCGCGGCGATGCCCACCCGGCTGAAGGGCACACGGACGATCTCGTACTCGCCCGCGGGTTCGTCGACTTCGGGTCCGTGCCGGAGGCTCGGGTCCATCGATTCGAGACGGCAGACGAAGAAGTGCTGCACCTTCACGCCGGTCACCCCGCCGCCGGTGATGTGCTCGACGGTGTCGACGAAGCAGGGCACGACATCGGTGATCTTCGCGCCGAGTTCTTCGTGGACCTCCCGGTGGAGGGCGTCGACGACGGAGGCGTCCGATGATTCCACTCCCCCGCCGGGGGTGACCCAGTACGGGTCGACGCCGGGCTTGGTGCGCTTGATGAGGATCAGGTCGTCACCGTCGAGCAGGATCGCGCGAGCGGTGCGTTTGACCACGGGACGTTCGGTCATGGGAGAAGAGTGGCCCACCGCTCCGCTTCTGAAACGCGCCGCGGGCGGAAACCGGGGGCTCACCAGTGTGCGGCGGCGTCCAGCAGCCGAGCGCGGGCCCGCGCCAGGTGGGCCAGGGCGGGGCTTCCCGTTCGCAGGACGAGGAACCACGTGCGCAGCGGGGGTACGGCAGGCTCCGCCACGGCCGTGATCCGGCCGCTGTCGAGGGCCTCCTGGCACAGGTAGCGGGGCAGCACGGCGAGCCCCGCGCCCGCGAGGATGCATTCCAGTACGGCGCGCAGGTCGGGTGCGACCACGGTCGCGGAGAGCGACCTGGCGTCCGGCAGGGTGTCGAAGACGGCGCTCCAGTACCGGGTGACGAGCGGCAGAGTCTCGTGCACCTCGACGAGAGGGATGCCTTCCAGGGCCGCGGGACCGTCGTATCGTAGCCGGTCCGTGTCGACGAGGGCGGCCCAGTAGGGCGCGCCGACCAGGACGTGCTCCTCGTCGCAGAGGGCGGTGGAGGTGAAGGGCCCGCCGCGAGGGTGGGCGGTGGTGACGACGAGGTCGTGGTGGCCGGCGGCGAGTCCGTCGAGGACGGTTTCGGCATCGCTCTGCAGGGTGGCGCGCAGAGTGTGGCCCTGGCCGACGAGGGGCGCGAGGGCGGGTAGCACCCGCAGGGACAGGAACTCGGGCGGACCGGCGACGTGGAGGGACCGGATCGCGCCCGCGTCCTCCCGCTCGGCCTCGGTGATTCGGAGCAGGGCGTCGAGGTGCGGGGCGGCCTTGTGGGCGAGTTCGTCCCCGACGGCCGTGGGGGTGACCCCGCGGGCCCGACGGTGGAAGAGCGGCCGGCCCAACTGGCGCTCCAGGGTGCGGATCTGCGAGGTCACAGCGGGCTGGGACAGCCCGAGGAGAGCGGCGGCGCGTGTGAACGAGCCCGCCCGGTGCACGGTGACGAAGGTGCGCAGCAGGGCCAGATCCATCGCGACACCTCTCGGAGGGGCCTACAACTATAAATATGCAGATAGGCCCCTGTCGCTACCGTGATTGGACTCTGACGCACAGTCAACTAGCCTTGTCGCGTGGTTCTTCGCTAGCGGAACCCGGGGCGGTCCGAGCCACTAGGGGGGAGGCTCGGACCGCCTTTCACGTCCTGGGCAGAGACTGTGATCAGCGGTCGTGACCGGCCGGATCGAGGGCGTGGTCGAGTGCACGCAGCACATCCGCGACCAGGTCCTCGGTGTCCTCGGCCCCCGCGGAGAAGCGGATGAAGCCCTCGGGCACCGCATCGCCGCCCCACCGTCCGCGCCGCTCGGCGGTGGACCGCACGCCGCCGAAACTCGTGGCGTCCTCGACCAGGCGTAGCGCGGACATGAACCGCTCCGCGTGTGCCCGGTCGGGCAGGGTGAAGGAGACCACCGAGCCGAATCCCCGCATCTGGCGGGCGGCCGTCGTGTGGGAGGGGTCCGTGGTCAGCCCCGGGTAGCGCACCCCGCTCACGTCCCGGCGGTCGACCAGCGCCTCCGCGAGGGCCAGTGCGTTGGCCCACTGGCGCTGCGCGCGCAGCTGGATCGTGGCCAGTGAGCGATGGGCGAGCCAGGCCTCCATGGGGCCGGGGATCGCACCGACGATCTTGCGCCATCCCCGGACACGGGCCGCGAGTTCCCGGTCGCGGCACACGACGTACCCGAGCAGCAGGTCGCCGTGGCCGGTGAGGCCCTTGGTGCCGCTCGCCACGGAGAAGTCCGCCCCGAGCTCCAGGGGCCGCTGCCCGAGCGGAGTGGCGAGGGTGTTGTCCACGGCGACCAGGGTTCCGCCGGCGTGCGCGGCCCGTGCGAGGCGCCGTACGTCGCACACGTCGAGCCCTGGGTTGGACGGCGTCTCGATCCACAGCATCCGGGCCCCGTCGAGGGCGCTGAGCTGGGCGTCTGCTCCGGTGGGTGCGGTGCGCACGTGGATCCCGTACGCCTCCAGCTGCTCACGCAGCAGGGGCAGTGCCTGGTAGCCGTCGTCGGGCAGGACGACCACGTCGCCCGTTCGCGTCTGCGAGAGGAGGACGGCGGAGACCGCTGCCATGCCGGAGGCGAAGACGACGGTGTGCACCTCCTGGCCGGGGGCTTCCAGCTCCCCGATCGCCCGTTCCAGCAGGGTCCAGGTCGGATTGGTGTCGCGGCCGTAGGCATACGGGCCTTCGACGTCGCCCGGGAGGTGGAAGTGGGCGGCGAAGACCGGCCCCGGCAGGGGTGGTTCGTTCTTGACGGCCTCGGGCAGGCCGGCGCGCACGGCACGGGTGCCGTCGCCGATCGGCCCGCCCGGGCCTCGGTGGGCGTATTCGTTCACGTGGTGTGCTCCTTCATGACCCGGCGTACGGCGTCCAGCAGACCGGGGCTCGCAGCCTCGACCAGTGCCAGGCACTCCTCGAACCCGTCGAGCGGCCCGTAGTAGGGGTCCGGTACGTCGTGCACCCCGGCCGGGGCGGCCGGATCGTAGGAGCGCAGCAGCTGGACCTTGGCGGCGTCCCGAGGCGTGGGTGCGAGCGCCCTCAGGTCCCGCAGGTGCCCGGAGTCGAGCGCGACGACGAGGTCCAGCCGGGAGAACCAGGAGGGATGGAACTGGCGGGCCCGGTGGTCGTGGGCGTAGCCGGCGGCCTCCAGGACGGAGACGGCGCGCGGGTCGGCGCCGTCGCCCTCGTGCCAGCCGCCGGTCCCGCCGCTGTCCACTTCGACGAGGGCATCGAGTCCGGCCCGTTCCACATGGGCGCGGAAGACGGACTCGGCCATGGGGGAGCGGCATATGTTGCCCGTGCAGACGAAGCAGACGCAGTACATGCGCAGCCCGCTCAGTCGTTGTCGGGAAGGACCAGGTTCGCGGCCCAGGAGACGATGGAGATGATCAGGCCGCCGATGAGCGCCGACCAGAAGTTGTCCACGTGGAAGCTGAGGTCGAACTGATCGGCCAGCCACGAGGTCAGCAGCAGCATCAGCGCGTTCACGACCAAGGTGAACAGGCCGAGCGTGAGGATGAACAGCGGCAGTGACAGCAGCTTCACCACGGGCTTGACGATGAGGTTGACCAGGCCGAAGAGCAGGGCGACCAGGATCAGGGTCAGCGTCCGGCGGCCCAGCGTGCTGCCGTCGTCCAGGGTGATGCCGGCGACCAGCCAGATGGCCACGGCCAGGGCTGCCGCGTTGGCGAGCGTCTTGACTACGAAATTCGTCATGTGTCTGATCGTGGCAGAGAAGATCCCGGTGGGACATCCGCAGAGCAGCGGATGCGAGGGAACGATCGAGTACAAGGGGCACAACGACGATGAAAGCCTTCCGGCTTGACGAGCTCGAAGCGGAACGGTCCGCCAACGACGGCGCCTATCTGCAGTTCCTGCGCGAGCGGAACATGTCGGTCGGGCTGTACGCGCTCGACGCCGGCCAGACCGATCCGCAGCAGCCGCACGGTCAGGACGAGGTGTACTTCGTGGTGAGCGGGAGGGCCTCGATCACGGTCGGCGAAGAGACCACCACCGTGGCGCGCGGCAGCGTCGTCTACGTCCCGGCGGGCGTACCGCACAAGTTCCACCACATCACCGAGGACCTGAAGGTGATGGTGGTGTTCTCGCCGCCGGAGGGCTGAGCCCACTCCCGGGTGAGGGTCGGGCCCCTGATCCCCCTAAGGGGAGGATCAGGGGACTCCGGGGGCTCGCGGGCCCCGATCGGATCCCGCGGGCTCCTAGCATCGACAGCAGCACGTCGCAGACGGGACGACCAGCAACCAGGAAGAGGTCGAGGACATGAGTGGGATCCGGGAGATATTTGCAGGCACGCCCTGGTGGGTGAAGTGGGTGGCCGTTCCGCTGCTGGCGGTGTTTGTCTTCGGTGGTGTCATCACCAGCGTCCTGGGCGCGCTGATCTCGTTCGCCTTCAAGCTGCTGCTCTTCGTCGGCCTCGTCGGCGGTCTGATCTTCGTGGTGAAGAAGCTCGGCGGAGGCCGTTCGAAGTCCTCCTCCGGCGAGTGGTAGGTGACGGGCCGGGGCGGTTCCCTCGTTAACCCGCCTGAGGGAACCGGACACCCCAAACCACCCAGAGCCCTGGAAAGGGTGGATAGAGTCGCGAACTGTGCCGTTCCCTGGGCACTTGGAGCCCGTGGCACCGCCTGACCTGTGGTGACGCCGACTACCTGCCGAGCGCTGCCCCAGGACCCGGCATCAGCGGGGGCGGCCCCCGCGGGGCGGTCCACCTCTGAAGGCCCGCCGCCACGCCTGGGGGTGAGCTTGTCTCCGGTCCACAATGCGGGTGTGCCGACACTGATCGGTTCGGTACAGAGGGCGCTGAGGCTGCTCGAAGCGGCGGGATCCCACCGCGAGGGAGCCCCGGCGAAGCAACTGGCGCGTGAGGCCGGGCTTCCGCTTCCCACCGCCTACCACCTGCTGCGCACTCTGACGCACGAGGGCTATCTGCGCAGGGAGAGCGGAGTCTTCGTACTGGGCGCGGCGGCAGGGCGACTGGCCGGCGGCGGACTCCAGCAGAAACGTCGCACCATGATCCTCGACTCGCTCGCTCACTTCCGCGACGCGGTGGGGGCGCCCGTCTACTTCGCGGTCTACCGCGAGGGTGAAATCGAGGTGGTGGGGGTCTCGGACACCCCGGGCCGTCCGGCGTGCGAGGAGTGGGCCGACTTCCGCGCCACCGGATTCGCGCACGCCATCGGGCAGTGCCTGCTCGGCCAGCTCGACGAGAGTGCGCGCAGGGACTATTACGACCGCCATCCGGTAGAGGCCATCACTCCTTATACCGTGCGCGATCTGCATGCCTTGGAGAACCGGATCGGGGCCCTCGGGCGAATGCAGCCTGTAATCGAGCGTCAAGAATATGCCCTGGGCACAGTCTGTGCCGCGATCCCCATCACGGCCGGCGATACGGCCGCGACGATGGCCATTTCCTTGCCCCTGCACCAGGAAGATCGATTGCTGTATGTAGTCGATCGACTACGGAGTGAAGTAGGCGCGCTGTTGAGCACCCTCTCGTTCTCTATCAGTATCTGAAAACTCACTCCTTGTGATCTGCTCGCGCTTCCACCACTCTTGTCAAGAGGGTCCTGGGGGGTCATTCCTGGCCACTTCCACTACAGCGGGGTAGGCAATGCGCGAGTCGGTACAGGCAGAGGTCATGATGAGTTTCCTCGTTTCCGAGGAGCTCTCGTTCCGGATCCCGGTGGAACTCCGGTACGACGCCCGTGATCCCTACGCAGTCCGCCTGACCTTCCACCTTCCCGGAGACGCGCCCGTGACCTGGGCGTTCGGCCGGGAGCTGCTCCTCGACGGCATCAACAAGCCGTGTGGTGACGGCGATGTGCATATCGCCCCCACCTGCCCCGAGGAGCTGTCCGACGTCCACATCCGGCTTCAGGTCGGCGGCGACCGTGCCCTGTTCCGGGCCAGCGCGGCACCGCTCGTCGCGTTCCTCGACCGCACCGACCGGCTCGTGCCGCTCGGACAGGAACGGAACACGGGCGACTTCGAGGAACACCTGGACGAGGCACTCGGCAGAATCCTGGCCGAGTCGCGGCAGAACGAGCAGAACGAGCAGAACGCGGGCTGAACCGCAGTCCGGGTCCGCTCGCTCCCGCGCGCCGATGAGTGGTCCTTGCCCGCTCACCCTTCGGGCCGAAGCGCGGTCCCGGCCCGCTCATCCCTCGGGCCGAACCACCGTTCAGCGCTTGCGCCGCCGGCCCCGGCCGCCGCGTGCCGGCCCCGAGCCCGGTGCGGCGTCCGGGGATTCCGGCCGGTCGGCTGACACGACCAGCGCCGCGAGTGCCGTCGTCACGGGCACCGAGGCCACGAGACCGATCGAGCCGACGAGGGTCCGTACGATCTCCACCGCGACCAGTTCGCTGTTCGCCACCGCTCCCATGCTGCTGTTGGCGATCGAGAACAGCAGGAGCAAGGGGAGCGCGGCGCCCGCGTAGGCCAGTACCAGGGTGTTGACCACCGACGCGATGTGGTCGCGGCCGATCCGGATGGCGGCCCGATACAGGGCCCGGGGGCCCATCGACGGGTCGGCCTGGTGCAGTTCCCAGACCGCCGAGGTCTGGGTGACCGTCACGTCGTCGAGGACGCCCAGCGATCCGATGATGATCCCGGCGAGCAGCAGACCGCTCATGTCGATGTCCGGGTACAGACCGTGGATCAGACCGGTGTTGTCGTCGGTGTTCCCGCTGAGGAACGCCCAGTCGATGAACACCGAACCCAGCAGGCCGATCAGCAGCAACGACACGAGCGTCCCCAGGACCGCCACGGAGGTGCGTGCGGTCAGGCCGTGGCACATGTAGAGCGCGATCAGCATGATGGCGCTCGCCCCGACCACCGCGACCACCAGCGGGTTCGATCCCTGGAGGATGGCGGGGAGGATGAAGAGCGTCAGCACGCCGAAGCTGACGACGAGTGCGATCAGCGCGAAGAGCCCGCGCATCCGGCCGACGAGGACGACCGAGAGCGCGAAGATGCCGGCCAGTGCCGCCAGCGGAAGCTTGCGGTTCACGTCGATCACCGAGTACTGGAGGTCGCGCGGCGCGTCGGGGGCGTACGCGACCACCACCTCCTGGCCATCCGCGAGCTGCCGTGGTGCGCCCGGCTGGACGATCTCCACGAAGGTGCGTCCCCGGTCCGGGCCGCTCCCGACCTCGACGGTGGCCTTCTTGCACTCTCCGGTCTGCGCGGCCCGGGCCTCGCGCCCCGTCGGGGTCGACACCTCGCCGGTCGGCGGCACCTGCCCGGCGTTCACGGACGCGCAGTCGACGCGTTCCAGTGAGACGACCTTGGCCTGCTGGGTCTGCCGGTCGAAGCCCACCCCGGTCCGCTCGTGGTCCGGGGCGCCGCCCGGCCAGAGGACCGCCAGACCGGCGAACACGGCGACGGCAAAGGGGATCAGCACCGCCGCGATGACCTTGCGCAGGTGCTTCGAGACGGGGGCGGCCGGTCCGTGACCGTGGCTGTGGGAATGGCCGGAGGAGTGCCCGTGTCCGGCGTGCGCGTGGCCGGAGTGGCTGCCGGTCTCGGTGGGCTCGGTGGGGGGCTGCGGCGAGGACGTCACCAGCAGATCATCGCAAGAGATGAGGGGGGCCCACTGTTCAGCACGCCATGGATGACGCTAGCGTGGGGGCTACTTTGCACAACGCGGGAGCTCGGAGCACCGGGCTGAGAGGGCGCTGATCACCGTACGCGGGCACGGATGCGTAGGGGAAGAGGCTGCGTCGACCGCCGAACCTGTTACCGGGTAATGCCGGCGTAGGGAGATCAGGTCTCATGACCATTCAGGACGCACGCACGCCTGCCGTCAGCCAGGACGCCGACGGCTCGACCGAGCGCAAGCCGGGCTGGCACAAGGGCTACGTGGCGGGCTCCCGCCCCGACATCCGGGTGCCGGTCCGCCAGGTCCACCTCACCAACGGCAAGGACGTGACGCTCTACGACACGTCCGGTCCGTACACCGACCCGCAGATCGAGACCGATGTGCGACGGGGCCTCGCGCCGCTGCGCGAGAACTGGATCATCGGCCGCGGCGACACCGAGGAGTACGCCGGACGCCCGGTCCGCCCCGAAGACGACGGCATCAAGCACACCTCGCCGCGCGGCGGCCTCAAGAACCTCGACGCGGTCTTCCCGGGCCGCCCCCGCCAGCCCCGCCGGGGCCGCGACGGGGCCGCCGTCACGCAGCTCGCGTACGCCCGCCGGGGCGAGGTCACCCCGGAGATGGAGTACGTCGCGATCCGCGAGAACGTCTCCGCCGAGGTCGTCCGTGAGGAGATCGCGGCAGGTCGCGCGGTGCTCCCCGCGAACGTGAACCACCCGGAGATCGAGCCGATGATCATCGGCAAGAAGTTCCTGGTGAAGGTCAACGCCAACATCGGCAACTCCGCCGTCACCTCCTCGATCGAGGAGGAGGTGGAGAAGATGACCTGGGCGACCCGCTGGGGCGCCGACACGGTCATGGACCTCTCGACGGGCCGCAACATCCACACCACCCGCGAGTGGGTCCTGCGCAACTCCCCCGTGCCGATCGGCACCGTGCCGCTCTACCAGGCACTCGAGAAGGTCGACGGCCGTGCCGAGGAGCTGACCTGGGAGATCTATAAGGACACGGTCATCGAGCAGGCCGAGCAGGGCGTCGACTACATGACGGTCCACGCCGGCGTGCTGCTCCCGTACGTGCCGCTGACCGCCCGCCGCAAGACCGGCATCGTCTCGCGCGGCGGCTCGATCATGGCCGCATGGTGCCTCGCGCACCACAAGGAGAACTTCCTCTACACGAACTTCGAGGAGCTCTGCGAGATCCTGGCGACGTACGACGTCACGTACTCGCTGGGTGACGGCCTGCGCCCGGGGTCCATCGCGGACGCCAACGACGCGGCGCAGTTCGCGGAGCTCAAGACGCTGGGCGAGCTCAACACCATCGCCAAGCGCCACAACGTGCAGACGATGATCGAGGGTCCGGGCCATGTCCCGATGCACAAGATCAAGGAGAACATCGACCTCCAGCAGGAGATCTGCGAGGAGGCGCCCTTCTACACGCTCGGCCCGCTCACCACGGACGTGGCGCCCGCGTACGACCACATCACCTCGGGCATCGGCGCCGCGATGATCGCCTGGTGGGGTACGGCGATGCTCTGCTACGTCACGCCCAAGGAGCACCTGGGCCTGCCCAACCGGGACGACGTCAAGACCGGCGTGATCACGTACAAGATCTCGGCGCACGCCGCCGACCTCGCCAAGGGACACCCGGGTGCCCAGGAGTGGGACGACGCCCTGTCCGACGCGCGGTTCGAGTTCCGCTGGGAGGACCAGTTCAACCTGGCCCTGGACCCGGACACGGCGCGTGAGTTCCACGACGAGACCCTTCCCGCCGAACCGGCCAAGACCGCGCACTTCTGCTCCATGTGCGGTCCGAAGTTCTGCTCGATGAAGATCTCGCAGGACATCCGCCGCGAGCACGGCGGGGACCTGAAGGCGGAGGAGATCCAGGCCGGCATGGCGGAGAAGTCCGCCGAGTTCGCGGCCTCGGGCAACCGCGTCTACCTCCCGCTGGCCGACTGAGACCGGCCGTCAGGTACCGGATGCGGCGCGGACCCGCGACCCATGGGGGGAGTCGCGGGTCCGCGCCGTCAGGCCGCCGCCCGGTACTCCGGACCCAGCTTGGCCAGGGCGAACGCGCGGTTCTCGAGCACCCGTTCCCGCTGGCTCTCCGGGAGCCCGTCCTCCCGCAGGAGGCGTTCGCAGCACTCCAGCGACTCCTCGTACGCGCCGACCCAGTAGGCGGCGACCGCGAGCTCGTCGAGTGCACGCCACTCGTACCAGTCGAACTCGACGAACAGGATGTCCTCGGGGCGCGGGATCCGCGCCGCCTGACGGGCGAACAGGTACGCCAGCTCGAAGCGGCCGTCCAGACGGCACAGGCGGGCCAGGTCGCCGAGCGCCTCGGCCCGGCCGGGCCGGCTCTCGTGGGCGCGGAGGTAGCGGTCCGTCACCTCGGCCGGCGGGCGCCGGAGACCTGCCGCGAGCCGTGCCGCGTAGAGCCGTGCGCAGAACGCCTCCTCGGCGAAGCCGCCCATGGCCGCCCGTCGGTCGTATGCGGCGAGGGACTTCTCCGGCTCGCCCGCGTCGCGCCAGCTCTGGGCGAGGTAGAAGGCGTAGCGGGCGTTTTCCGGTTCCTCCAGGAGGCCCTTCTCCAGGATTCCGGCGTCGCGGAGGTACTTCTCCCGGTCGCCCCCCTCGCCCTGCCGGGCTCCGCCGCCGATGACGCGGATGTGGAAGCCCTCCAGGACTCCGCGGGTGAACGGGTCCGCGCAGTCGAGGTACTCGTGCAGGACACCGACGTATGTCCAGGGCAGCCGGGTGGTGACCAGAGCGGGGCGCCAGTGGATGACGGGCTGGTGGTGCACCGCGATGCCGTACGAATCGGAAGTGAGCTCAGGCATCTGGAATCCGGGATCCACCTCGATCACGTCGTCCGCGTCCACGAAGAGCAGGTAGTCCGCGTGGGAGCGGGCCAGGTCGATCGCCTCGCTGCGGCTGCCGTCGAATCCCTTCCAGGGCCGTTCGTACAGGGTGCCCGGGAGGTCGGCGAGGAATTCACGGATGATCTCCTGGGTTCCGTCCGTCGAACCGGTGTCGACGATCACCCAGGTGTCGATCAATGGGCGCACGGATTCGAGACAGCGCCTGATCACCGCGGCCTCGTTCTTCACGATCATGTTCAGACAGACTTTTGCTTTCAAGGATCCCGTCCACGGTGGTGGTGAAGACGACCGTGAGGCGACGGTAGGGACCGGGGCAGGGGGGGTGCAAGGAAGCCACGGTGCGCGCCGCCATTGGGGCTCTGTCGCTGGTCCGATGAGATGACTGCAGAGCGAGGCGATCGGCGCGCCCGGTCCGATTTACCCACTATGGGCGAGGCGGCCCATCCGGGCCGATCGCACATCGTTCGACTCGGTTTCCAGAAGGAGCGGCTTATATGAGCCCCGTGAACAGGACCAGGTCACCCCTCGGCCCGGTGGCCCGGCGAAGTGCCGTGGTGAAGGGAGGCACGCTGGCGTCGCTCGCCCTGGTGGTGGTGGGCATCGCCAGCCCTGCGTTCGCCACCGCACAGAGTGTGCAGTCGGCCGCTACGGTCCGGCCGGCGACTCCGACCGGCGGGGGAGACTGCACGACGCAGAAGAGCCGGAACCACGATCCGAGGACGGTGGACACCCAGGCCGGCCCGCGCGGCGGCGGCGACAAGTGCGACGGGCAGCGGGGCCCGACCGGTCCCACGGGGCCCACGGGTCCGCGCGGCCCACAGGGGCCGAAGGGCGATCCGGGAGAGGACGGAGCCGACGGCGCGCCGGGTGCCACGGGTGCCACGGGTGCGACCGGCGCCACCGGCGCCACCGGCGCCACGGGCGCCACGGGCGCGACCGGTGCCGGCGCCTGCGTGGACGTCGATGCCGTCCGGGACAACAACGACCGCGAGTTCAAGGCGGCCCTCACTCCCGACGGCATCACGTACGCGGGTGTCCGCGAGGTCCAGGGCGTCACGGTGGGCCCCTGGATCTGGTACGACCTCACCACCAACGAGGAGGGCAACTACCCGGATAACGCCTGCGGGGTCTCCATCTCCCACCAGGCCAACCGGCTGGAGATCGAGGTGATCACCGAGACGGGCACGATCTGGGACACGTTCTGCGACGTGGTCCCGGGCACCCCCGACACGCTCACGTGCGACGGGGAGTGGACCGCGGCGGACCCGCAGCCCATGCCGGGCGACGGGCCGACGCCGGTGCGCGCCATCGCCGAGCCGGTGCGCCCGATGGACCCCAACCACCTGCCGAAGACGCTGAAGTAGGCCGCCGGGCCGGCCGGAGTGCCTACTCCGGCCGGTGCTCGGGGCCCCCGAAGTCCGGGCTGGTGAAGTCCGGCGGTGTGTAGCCGGGCGGGGACTCCCGCGACGAGGGTCCCGGACTGGAGAAGTCGGGCCGGGTGTACCCCAGGCTGGGGATGCGCCCGGCCCCCGGCGTGCGGGGGGTCGGGAAGCCCGGGACCGCACTCGGATCGGCCAGCGCGTCCCGCAGGAACGGAATGATGCCGCGCTCCAGCAGGGCGTGCCGCCATGCCTCACGGGCCCGCGCCACCTCGTCGGGTATCGCCTCGGTCTCGTCCGCCGGCACCTCGGTGGCACTGTTGCGGACGGCTGTGACCAGCAGCCCGATCACGGCGCAGAGCAGGGCCACCGCGGTGAGCGCCCCGAAGAGCCAGCCGGCCGTCAGCATGGTCCGGGCGAAGGCCGGTTCGGGCTCGATCATCTTCAGGATGTAGCCGACGAGCAGGAAGATCAGCATCGCGGTGCCCGCCAGGACCGGTGCGAGGACCGCGACCACGGCGCTGACGCCCGCGCCGCCGCTGCTCCGGTCGTCGTTCTCGTCCCCCGCCGCGCCGGGCGCGGAGAGCGCCTCGTCGCGGCGTTCCTCGCGGACCTTCACGTAGTGGACGTACTCGGCGGCTGCCGCGGCCGCCAGCAGGGCGCTGGCGCCCTGGGCCATGGTGCGCAGCTGTTCGGCGTTCAGCCGCTCGCCGAGTGCGGCGAGCTCGGGCCGTTCGCCGGCGGCGCGCAGTGCCTCGTCGATGAGCCGGTCGAACTCCGGTCGGTCTTCGGTCAGCAGGTGCGGAGCGCTGGTCATGTGCATCCCCCGATGCTCCGTAGAAGCCGGTTTCCCCGCGTAGACCCGGGTGCCGGCCGAAACGGAGGAGAGCCTGCTACGGATAGTGCGATGGTAGAGCGCCCACACCACGCCGTGACAGGGGCTTTCCGGAAATACCCCTCTGCGTAAGCTCTCAGTCGCTCAGCGGAAACCGTACGACGAGCAGCTTGCCCGCCATCGTCACCCCGCCGTCCATCGCGATGGCGAGCCCGTCCGCGTACACGTGCGGGCCGTCCACGGCCTCGGGTCCCCGGGTGTCGTCGCCGTCCTCGGTGCCCACTTCGCCGAGCAGGTAGGGGATGGGGCTGTGGCCGTGCACCACCCGGCTGCCGCCGTAGGTGTCGAGCAGTTCGCGGACGGCCTGGGGGCCGGTCTCCTCGTCGCGGAAGGCGAAGCGCTTGGTGAACTTCCGGAAGAGGTCCCAGGTGATGTCCACGTCGCCCCGGTTGAGGAGCTCGTGGATGGTGTCGTTGACGTCCTCGATGGAGTCGCCGTAGTCCAGGTAGGCCGTGGTGTCGGAGTGCAGCAGCAGGTGGTCCTCCTCCAGCACGGCCGCGTCCAGCCGCGACATCCACTGGATGTGCACGTCCTGCAGGCGCTCCATGTCGCTGCGCTGGCCGCCGTTGAGCAGCCAGGCGGCCTGGAAGGTGGCGGTGCCGGCGCCGGACACGACGGGGGTGTCGCCGAACCGCTTGGCGCCGATGAGCAGCAGCTCGTGATTGCCCATCAGGGCCTTGCAGTAGCCGCCGGCGGCGGCCGCCTCGGCGGACAGCCGCATCACGAGGTCGATGACGCCGATGCCGTCCGGGCCGCGGTCGGTGAAGTCGCCGAGGAACCAGAGCCGTGCGTTGCCCGCGGACCAGCTGCCCTCCGCGTCGATCAGCCCCTGGGCGTGCAGCTCGGCGACGAGTTCGTCGAGGTAGCCGTGTACGTCGCCCACGACGTACAGCGGGCCGGGGCCGGCGGTGTCCTGCGGGACGTACTGGACCTGGACGGTGTCGCCGGGGCCGCCGAGCGTGCCGCGGCCGATGACGGGGAGGTCCCGGTAGGTCGGGGTGTAGCCCTCGAGGTCGTCCTCGTCGGGGCCCCGGCCCGTCGCGTGCACCGGTTCGGCATCCGCGTGCGCGTGGCCCTGCGGGTCCCCGTGCGGGGGCTCCTCGCGGCGCGGGTCGTGGTGCGGCTCGTGGTGCCGGACCGGGGGCGCCGGGGGTGTGGGCGGCTGCGGCGGGTGGCCGGGCTGCGGGGGCACGGAGGATCGTGCGCCGTCCTCGTAGTACGCGGGGTACTCGCCGTACACGGGAGCCTCGTTCGGCAGACCGGTGGATACGGCGTACGGGGCGGCGGGTTCGGTGACTGGCACCCGGAAGTCCCGCAGCGTCTCCGTCCGCATCGCGGGTCCCTGACCGGCCCCCTGAGTCATCGACCCCTCCACCACCGTCGCGCTGCCGTACACCTGCGGACCCTCCTGACCTCCTGGGAGGAGGGTCCGTGATGTCGTGCGCCCATCATAGGAATGCGGCTCGCGCTGTGTGACGCACCAGGGGTGGTGAATCCTTTGCGGAGCGTATCGTTCCTACCGTTTTTGCCCGATATTGCCGTTGCTGAAATCCTGGACCGACCGCCGATCAGGCCGACCGGACGGTCTGCCGGTCAGTCCTGGGCCGGAGATCGGGGCGGGCTGACGGTCCTTCGGGGCTGCCTGCGCTGCGACGAGGTACGGATGATCAGCTCGGTCGGGACCACCTGTTCGACCGGACGTCCGGTGTCCACGCCCTCGATCGCGTCGATGAGCAGCTGGACGACGGCGGTGCCGATGCGGCGCGGCTTGAGGGACAGGGTGGTGATGGGCGGTTCGGTGTTGGCGTACACAGTGGACTCGCTGCAGCAGACGAGCAGCAGGTCCTCGGGGACGCGCAGGCCGTAGCGGCGGGCGGCGGCGAGCAGGTCGGTGCCGTTGGGGTCGAAGAGCCCGTAGACCGCGTCGGGGCGGTCCGGGCGGGCGAGCAGCCGGTCGGCGGCGACGGCGCCCGCGCACGGGTCGTGGGCGGGGTAGGACTCGTAGACCGGGTCCTGGCCGACGCGCTCGCACCAATTGAGGTACGCGGTGGTGGACAGGCGGGTGTAGGTGTCGGTGGTGGTGCCGGTCAGCAGGCCGATCCGGCGGGCGCCGGCGGCGGCGAGGTGGTCGAGGAGGCCGAGCACGGCGGCCTCGTGGTCGTTGTCGACCCAGGCGGTGACGGGCAGGGATCCGGCGGGCCGGCCGTCGGAGACCACGGGGAGGCCCTGGCGGACCAGCTCGGAGACGACGGGATCGTGGTCGGAGGGGTCGATGACGACGGTGCCGTCGAGGGCGACGTTGGACCAGACATCGTGGCGCGAGGTGGCGGGCAGGATGACGAGGGCGTAGCCGCGGGCGAGCGCCGCCGAGGTGGCGGCCCTGGCCATCTCGGCGAAGTAGGCGAACTCGGTGAAGGTGAAAGGTTCATCCCCGTAGGTCGTCACGGTCAGGCCGATGAGGCCGGACTTGCCGGTACGGAGGGTGCGGGCTGCGGCCGACGGGCGGTAGCCCAGCCGGTCGGCGACCTCGCGAACGTGGCGACGGGTGGCGTCGGGCAGCCGTCCCTTGCCATTGAGCGCGTCGGAGACGGTCGTGATGGAGACGCCGGCCGCGGCGGCCACGTCCCTGATGCCGGCCCGGCCCTGTCGGCCGGCGGCCCGCCGGGTGGTCTCGGTCCGGCTCACCTGGTGCTTCCCTGCTGCTGTCATGGCGAGCCGATAGTAGGGCTCGGCGGGGGGCGCGGGCCGGGTGCATATGCACGCGTTGACAGGCACGTTTCTGCATGGTTAGACACCCTCAATGACCTTGGAAATAAAGGCATTTCATGGCGTGGGTTGATGGTGGAGCCTGTCGGCGGGTCCGAGCATGCCAAACCGATGCGGTTGCGGCCCGATCGCAACTCACCTGCACGAGGGATGCGCGCCACGGCGCAGGCCACCGGCGCACGCATATATGCGTGCGCTCCCCCTCATTCCAGGCGCCCCCATTCTCGGAAGGGCGGAATCCTCATAAGGTGAGCAGTATTGAGTCGACGGCGACGTCGTACGGGACGGTCGAGGAGGACCTGCGGTGAGCGAGAACAGCCCGAAGCTGCGCGCCGAGCTGGACGGCATTCCGACATACAAGCCCGGCAAGCCGGCTGCCGCGGGCGGGCCCGTCGCGTACAAGCTGTCCTCCAACGAGAACCCGTACCCGCCGCTGCCGGGGGTGCTGGAGAGCGCCGTCACGGCGGCCGGGGCCTTCAACCGGTACCCGGACATGGCATGCACCGGCCTGCTGAACGAGATCGCCGAGCGGTTCGGCGTGCCGGTCGAGCACGTGGCCACGGGCACCGGCTCGGTGGGCGTGGCCCAGTCGCTGATCCAGTCCACGGCGGGCCCGGGTGACGAGGTCATGTACGCCTGGCGCTCCTTCGAGGCGTACCCGATCATCACGCAGATCTCGGGCGCGACCTCGGTGCAGGTGCCCCTCACCGAGGGCGACGTGCACGACCTGGACGCCATGGCCGCGGCGATCACCGAGCGGACCCGGCTGATCTTCGTTTGCAATCCGAACAACCCCACGGGCACCGCAGTGCGCCGGGCCGAGCTGGAGCGGTTCCTGGACCGGGTGCCCTCGGACGTCCTGGTGGTCCTGGACGAGGCGTACCGCGAGTTCGTGCGCGACGCCGACGTCCCGGACGGCATCGAGCTGTACCGCGACCGCCCCAATGTCGCGGTCCTGCGTACGTTCTCCAAGGCATACGGCCTCGCCGGCCTGCGGGTCGGCTTCGCGGTCGCGCACGAGCGGGTGGCGGCGGCGCTGCGCAAGACGGCGGTGCCCTTCGGGGTCAGCCAGCTCGCCCAGGACGCGGCGGTGGCCTCGCTGCGCGCCGAGGACGAGTTGATGGGCCGGGTCGGGGCACTGGTGGGCGAGCGGGCGCGGGTCCACGAGACGCTGCTGGCGCAGGGCTGGACCGTGCCGGACACGCAGGCGAACTTCGTGTGGCTGCGCCTCGGTGAGCGGACCGCGGACTTCGCGGCCGCCTGCGAGAAGGCCGGTGTGGTGGTCCGGCCCTTCGCGGGCGAGGGCCTGCGGGTCACGATCGGCGAGCCCGAGGCGAACGACCTCTTCCTGCACACGGCGGGGGAGTTCTTCAAGGAGCTCTAGGCCCGGGGAGCACTGGGCTCTTCTCAGGCGAGTTCCACGCGGATGGGATCGCCATCGCGAACGGTGGACAGCAGGCGGGGGTCGCCGTCGAACGAGCCGAGCACGTTGCACGGACTCGCCAGGCGACTCTCGCCTCCGCGTGAGATGGGCGTCGGACCGTAAGGCAGCGCCAGGGCGTCGCCCTCGGTCCAGAACGCGACGGTGCCGGGCTCGACGACCTGCTGGGCGTCGTCTTCCAGAGCCACGGAGACGCCTGTGTCGAAGTAGACCTCCTCGCCCCACGTATGCGCGGAGGCGGAGATCGGGAGAGCCTCGGCGAGCGCCTTGCCGGTCGGGGTCTCGTCGAGGGTTGCGGTGAGCTGGCCGGCAGGCCAGGAGATTCGAATCTGCATGAGCCGAATTCAACAATCTGTTGAATGGATTGGCTAGAGGGGTACCCCAGGTGAAGCTGGCCGAAAGGTGTGCGTCATAATGCTTGTGAATGTGAACGCGTTCACAAGCGTGTCTGCTTCCTCCCGGAATGGGCGTGCTTGGGAGGCGGGCTTCCCCTGTGACCACGGCGATGCGAAGGAGACGAGGACGTGGACCTGGCTCTGGCGCCAGAAACCCTGGCGCGATGGCAGTTCGGCATCACCACCGTCTATCACTTCCTCTTCGTGCCCTTGACGATCTCGCTCGCCGCGCTCACGGCCGGCCTGCAGACCGCTTGGGTGCGCACCGAGAAGGAGAAGTACCTCAGAGCCGCCAAGTTCTGGGGAAAGCTCTTCTTGATCAATATCGCGATGGGTGTCGTCACCGGCATCGTCCAGGAGTTCCAGTTCGGTATGAACTGGTCCGACTACTCGCGGTTCGTGGGTGACATCTTCGGTGCCCCCCTCGCCTTCGAGGCGTTGATCGCCTTCTTCTTCGAGTCCACCTTCATCGGACTGTGGATCTTCGGCTGGGACAAGCTGCCCAAGAAGATCCACCTGGCCTGCATCTGGATGGTGTCCATCGGCACCGTCCTGTCCGCCTACTTCATCCTGGCGGCGAACTCCTGGATGCAGCACCCGGTCGGCTTCCGGATCAACGAGGAACGAGGTCGGGCGGAGCTCACCGATTTCTGGCTGGTGCTCACCCAGAACACCGCGCTCACCCAGTTCTTCCACACCATCACGGCCGCCTTCCTCGTCGGCGGCGCGTTCATGGCCGGCATCTCCGCCTACCACCTAGCGCGCAAGAAGCACATCCCCGTGATGCGCAGCTCGCTGCGTCTGGGACTCGTCGTCCTGATCATCGCCGGCCTGGGCACCGCGATCAGCGGTGACCTGCTCGGCAAGGTCATGTTCAAGCAGCAGCCCATGAAGATGGCCGCCGCCGAGGCCCTCTGGGACGGTGAGGCGCCCGCGCCCTTCTCCGTCTTCGCCTACGGCGACGTCGAAAAGGGCCACAACAAGGTGGCCATCGAGATCCCGGGCCTGCTGTCCTTCCTGGCCAACGACGACTTCACCTCGTTCGTCCCGGGCATCAACGACGTCAACAAGGCCGAGCAGGAGAAGTTCGGGCCCGGCGACTACCGGCCCAACATCCCGGTCGCCTACTGGGGCTTCCGCTGGATGATCGGCTTCGGTATGGCCTCGCTCGGCGTGGGTGTGCTGGGACTCTGGCTGACCCGCAAGAAGTTCCTGCTGCCGCCCGGTCTGCGCACCGGGGAGGACGAGGTTCCGAACCTGGTGCTCTTCAAGAAGGCGCTGAGCCCCAGAATCGGCAACCTCTACTGGATCGTCGCCCTGTGGACCACGGGCTTCCCGCTCATCGCCAGCTCCTGGGGCTGGATCTTCACCGAGATGGGCCGCCAGCCGTGGGTGGTCTACGGAGTCCTGCGCACCCGCGACGCGGTCTCGCCGCACGTCTCCCAGGCCGAGGTGCTCACCTCGATGATCGGCTTCACCCTGCTCTATGCGGTGCTGGCCGTGATCGAGGTCAGGCTCCTGGTCAAGTACGTCAAGCTCGGCCCGCCCGAGCTCACTGAGGCCGACCTCAACCCGCCCGCCAAGATCGGCGGGGACGACAAGAACCCCGACCGGCCGATGGCCTTCTCGTACTGAGGCTGAGGAGAACGCACCATGGAGCTCCACGACGTCTGGTTCGTGCTGATCGCCGTTCTGTGGATCGGCTACTTCTTCCTGGAGGGCTTCGACTTCGGTATCGGCGTACTGACCAAGCTGCTCGCCCGCGACCGTACGGAGAAGCGGGTCCTGATCAACACGATCGGCCCGGTGTGGGACGGCAACGAAGTGTGGCTGCTCACGGCGGGCGGCGCGACCTTCGCCGCCTTTCCCGACTGGTACGCCACCCTCTTCTCCGGCTTCTACCTACCTCTGCTGCTCATCCTGGTCTGTCTGATCATCCGCGGTGTGGCCTTCGAGTACCGGCACAAGCGCCCCGAAGAGCGCTGGCAGACCAACTGGGAACACGCGATCTTCTGGACGTCGCTGATTCCCGCCTTCCTGTGGGGTGTGGCCTTCGCCAACATCGTGCGGGGAGTGAAGATCGACGAGAACAAGGAGTACGTCGGCAGCTTCCTCGACCTGCTCAACGTCTACTCGCTCCTCGGCGGTCTGGTGACCCTCACGCTGTTCACCTTCCACGGCGCGGTCTTCGCCTCGCTCAAGACCGTCGGCGACATCCGGGACCGGGCGCGCAGGACGGCGACCGTGCTGGGTCTCGTCACCGCCGTGCTGGCTCTGGCCTTCCTCCTCTGGACGCAGGTCTCGCTCGGCGACGTGAAGAGCCTGATCGCGATGGCCGTGGCGGTGCTTGCCCTGCTCGGCGCGCTCGGCTCCAACCTGGCGGGCCGCGAGGGCTGGTCGTTCGCCTTGTCCGGGATCACCATCGCGGCCGCCGTCGCGATGCTCTTCCTGACGCTCTTCCCGAACGTGATGCCCTCCTCGCTCGATCCGGCCTGGAGCCTTACGGTCGCCAACGCATCGTCCAGCCCGTACACGCTGAAGATCATGACCTGGTGTGCCGCCGTGGCCACCCCGCTCGTGCTGCTCTACCAGGGCTGGACGTACTGGGTGTTCCGCAAGCGGATCGGGACGCAGCACATCGCCGACGCGCACTGAGCGCAGGCCGGTGGACGCGTCCGCGTCCTCGCGCCACCTGACCCGCCGGCCCGACCGGCCCTCCCCCGGAGGATGTTTCACGTGAAACCGATCGACCCGCGCCTGCTCCGGTACGCCCGTTCCACCCGCCTCTTCCTGGGGGCGGTGGTGGCCCTGGGGCTGGCCGGGGCGGGGCTGGTCGTCGGTCAGGCGATGCTCATCGCCGAGATCGTGGTCGGAGCCTTCGAACGGGGCCTCGACGGCGCGGCACTCAGGGTGCCGCTCCTGCTCCTCGCGGCGGTGGCGCTGGGTCGCGCTCTGATCGCATGGCTCACGGAGCTGGCCGCGCACCGTGCCAGTGCGGCGGTCAAGTCGGAGCTGAGGCGCCGGCTGCTGGACCGGGCCGCGGAGCTCGGGCCCGGGCGCCCGGGCGGGCAGCGCACCGGATCGCTGGTGTCGCTGGCCACCCGGGGCGTGGACGCGCTCGACGACTACTTCTCCCGCTATCTGCCCCAGTTGGGGCTCGCGGTCGTGGTGCCGGTCGCGGTGCTCGCCCGCATCATCACCGCGGACTGGGTGTCGGCGGCCATCATCGTGGTCACGCTCCCCCTCATCCCGGTGTTCATGGTCCTCATCGGCATGGCCACCCAGACCCGGATGGACCGCCAGTGGCGGCTCCTGTCGCGGCTGTCGGGTCACTTCCTCGACGTGGTGGCCGGCCTTCCGACCCTGAAGGTCTTCGGCCGCGCCAAGGCTCAGGCCGAGTCGATCCGCAAGATCACCGACGACTACCGGCGGGCGACGATGCGGACGTTGCGCATTGCCTTCCTGTCGTCCTTCGCACTGGAACTGCTGGCGACCTTGTCGGTCGCGCTGGTGGCCGTGACGATCGGCATGCGACTGGTCCACGGCGAACTCGACCTCTATACCGGCCTGGTCATCCTGATCCTGGCGCCCGAGGCCTACCTGCCGCTGCGACAGGTAGGAGCCCAGTACCACGCGGCCGCAGAGGGGCTGGCGGCCGCCGAGGAGATCTTCGAGGTCCTGGAGACCCCCGCCACCGGCCGGGTCGGTACGGCGGAGCTGCCGGACGGCGCTCCCCTGCGGATCGAGATCGACGGGCTCGCCGTTCGCTACGAGGGTCGTGACGAGGACTCGCCGCGGCCCGTTTCGCTGGCCGTCGGACCGGGCGAGTGCGTGGCCCTCACCGGCCCGAGCGGGGCCGGCAAGTCCACGCTGCTCCAGGTGCTGCTGGGGTTCGTGCAGCCGACCGCCGGACGGGTGCGGATCGCGGGGGTGGACCTGGCTGAGCTGTCGCCTGAGCACTGGCGGCAGCGGATCGCCTGGGTGCCCCAACGTCCGCACCTCTTCGCCGGGACCGTCGCCGAGAACGTACGGCTGGCCCGCTCCGGGGCCCGTGACAGCGAGGTGACCGCCGCCCTGAAGGACGCCGGGGCCTGGGAGTTCGTCTCCGCCCTGCCGCGCGGTGCCGAGACCCTGCTGGGTGAGGGCGGCGCGGGTCTGTCCGCCGGGCAGCGGCAGCGGCTGGCGCTGGCTCGGGCTTTCCTGGCGGACCGGCCGGTGCTGCTGCTGGATGAGCCGACGGCGGCGCTGGACGGCGAGACCGAGGCCGGCATCGTGGACGCGGTCCGGCGGCTCTCCGAGGGGCGGACGGTACTGCTGGTCGTGCACCGGCCGGCCCTGCTCGCCGTAGCGGACCGGGTGGTCCGCATGACGTCCGGTTCCCTCCCCGACGGATCGAGCCCGCTCCCCCGCACCGCACGGCCCGCGGTGGCCGGCGAGGAGCCGGCCTCCGGTGGGCTTGGCCCCGACGCCGGGGAGTGGATCCTCGGGGCCGCTCCCGAGCGAGTGCGGCCCGGCGGGACCTCGTCCGATGCGGGGGAAGCCGATCCGCTGCGCCGGGTGCGGGCGGTGGCTCGGGCATGGCAGGGCCGGTTCAGACTGGGGCTGCTGCTCGGGGCGCTGGCCGTCGGCTGCAGCGTCGGCCTGATGGCCGTGTCGGGCTGGCTGATCTCAAGGGCCTCCGAACAGCCCCCCGTCCTCTACCTGATGGTGGCCGTCACCGCGACCCGCGCCTTCGGAATGGGCCGTGCTGTCTTCCGGTACGCCGAACGGCTCGTCTCGCACGACGCCGTCCTGCGGATGCTCGCCGACCTCAGGGTGTCGGTGTACCGCCGGCTGGAGCGCATCGCGCCCGCCGGGCTGCGCGAACACCGGCGCGGGGACCTGCTGGCCCGGCTGGTCGCTGACGCCGACGCGCTGCAGGACTACTGGTTGCGCTGGCTGCTGCCGGTCGGCACCGCCGTACTCGTCGGAACCGGCTCCGTCGCGTTCACCACCTGGCTGCTGCCCGAGGCGGGAGCCGTGCTCGCCGTCGGCCTCCTCGCTGCGGGAGTCGGGGTGCCGTTGGTCAGCGGTGCGTGCGCCCGTCGTGCTGAGCGCAGGCTCGCGCCGGCACGCGGCGAGCTCGCCACCCGGGTGGCCGATCTACTGACCGGCACCGCGGAACTCACCGTGGCCGGGGCGCTGGCGGACCGAAA
Organism: Streptomyces sp. NPDC058880; assembly: GCF_042742535.1. Taxonomy (NCBI): domain Bacteria; kingdom Bacillati; phylum Actinomycetota; class Actinomycetes; order Kitasatosporales; family Streptomycetaceae; genus Streptomyces; species Streptomyces sp. NPDC058880. Next base: position 74,100 of record NZ_JBHYMC010000005.1, on the reverse strand, counting down.
GGGCCGGGTGCGGGAGAGCGACGGCGTGCTGACGCGCATCGCCGCGCGGGGCGCTGCCGCGGGCGGGCTGGGCGGCGGCCTGTCCGCCCTGGTCTGCGGGCTCACGGTGGTGGCCGCCGCGGCCGTCGCCGCGACCGCGGTCCACGACGGACGGCTGTCCGGGGTGGCCATGGCCGTCGCGGTGCTGACGCCCCTCGCCGCCTTCGAGGCGGTGACCGGACTCCCCCTCGCCGTCCAGTACCGCCAGCGGGTGCGCCGGAGCGCCGAACGGGTCTACGAGGTCATCGACACTCCCGTGCCCGTCGCTGAGCCGGCGCAGCCTGCCGCGGCTCCCGCCTCGCCCTTCCCGGTCAGGCTCGCCGGGCTCTCCGCCCGCCACCCGGGGCAGGAGCGCGACGCGCTGCGGGGGTTGGACCTCACCCTGGAAGCAGGCCGCCGCATCGCGGTCGTCGGCCCCTCGGGCTCCGGCAAGACCACACTGGCCCAGGTCATGCTCCGCTTCCTGGACCCGGCCGAGGGCTCCTACAGCCTGGGCGGCGCCGACGCGCGCACCCTCGACGGCGACGATGTACGGGCGCTCGTCGGCCTCTGTGCCCAGGACGCGCACCTCTTCGACAGCTCGATCCGGGAGAACCTTCGGCTGGCCCGCACCGCGGCGAGTGAGGAGCAACTGCGGGAGGCACTGGCCGCGGCCCGGCTGCTGGAGTGGGCGGAGGGACTGCCGGACGGGCTGGACACGCTGGTCGGCGAGCACGGTGAGCGGATCTCCGGCGGCCAGCGCCAACGCCTGGCCTTGGCCCGGGCGCTGCTTGCGGACTTTCCCGTACTGGTGCTCGACGAGCCGGCCGAGCACCTGGACCTGGCCACGGCGGACGCCTTGACCGCGGACCTGCTGGCGGCGACGGAGGGCCGCACCACCGTGCTGATCACGCACCGGCTGGCCGGCCTGGAGACGGTCGACGAGGTGCTCGTGCTGGACGGCGGCGAGGTGGTGCAGCGCGGCGGGTACGCGGAGCTGGCCGCGGTCGAGGGGCCGCTGCGCCGGATGCTGGAGAGGGAGCGGGCCATGGACGGGACTTTGGCCAACTTTCCCCTCTAATGGGGACTAACTACTCTCAAGGGCATGTCAGCGCAGCCGTCGCAGGAGCCGCCGGATCCCCTGCCGGATTCCTCACGGGGGACACCGGACCCCCTGGCCGCCGCCACCGAGGCCACCAGAAGCCTGCACGGACTGTCCACCGAGCTCACGGTGCGGGTACCGCAGCTACTGGAGGCCATGCGGTCGGTCGGTACCGGCCTGGAGCTGCACTCCACGCTCGACCGCATCTGTGAGACCGCGGCCGAGCTCGCGGACGCACGGTATGCGGCGATCGGCGTCGTCGATACGGAGGGCCGCGGGCTCTCGGACTTCGTCACCCACGGGATCAGCGCGGAGGTGTCCCGGAAGATCGGACACCGTCCGGACGGGAAGCGGGGCCTGCTCGGAGCGTTGATCTCGCACTCCGACACCGTACGGCTCGCCGACCTGACGCAGGACCCGCGCTCGGCCGGCTTCCCGGCGCACCATCCGCCCATGAAGACCTTCCTCGGCGTCCCGATCCGGGTGCAGGGGAAGATCTTCGGCAACCTGTACCTCGCCGAGAAGAACGGCGGCGTCGAGTTCAACGACTACGACGTGGACATGGTCCGGGTGCTGGCCACCGAAGCGGGTATCGCCATCGGCAATGCCCGGCTGTACGAGGCTGCCACCCAGCGCGAGCGCTGGATCGACGGCTCGGTCGCCGTCACCACGGCCCTCCTCTCCGGCGGGGACGCCGACGACGCGCTCTCGGTGGTGGCCGAACAGGCCCGCCGGCTGGCGGACTCCGACGCCGGGATCGTCCTGCTGCCGGCCGAGGACGGCGGGATGGAGATCGTCGCCGTATCGGCGGAGAACCCGGCCACCTCGCTCGGCGTCGTGCTCCCGGGCGAGAGCCCCGTGGTCGACCATCTGCTGCGCGGCGAGCCGGTCTTCACGGACGACGCCTCGGCGGATCCTCGTATGATCAGCCGGCTCACCCGCCAGTACGGCCCCTGCATGATGCTGCCCCTGCACAGCGGCGGGCGGGTGCTGGGCGCGCTGGTCACGCCCCGAGCCCGAGGCAAGCGGCCCTTCAGCGAGGCCGAGCGGACCCTGGCCACTCAGTTCGCCTCGCAGGCGGCGCTCGCGCTGATGATGGCCGAGGCACAACGCGACCGGGAGCGGCTCGCGGTTTTCGAGGACCGTGACCGGATTGCCCGCGACCTGCACGATCTGGTCATCCAGCGGCTGTTCGCCACCGGGATGATGCTGGAGGGCGCCCAGCGCCGGTCGATCGTCCCCGAAGTTCGCAGCGGAGTGGGCAAGGCCGTGGACGAGCTGGACGTGACGATCCAGGAGATCCGTACGGCGATCTTCGCCCTCCAGCAGGGGCCTGTGGAAGCCCCGTCCGGGCTGCGCACCCGCGTCCTGAGGGAGATCAACATGGCGGCCGTTCCACTGGGCTTCAAGCCTGCGCACCGCTTCCTCGGGGCGGTCGACACGGTCGTCGGCGAGCTGGTCGGCAAGAACCTCATCGCCGCGCTGCGGGAGGCGCTGTCCAATGCCTTCCGGCACGCCGACGCCTCCCGCATCGAGGTGGTCCTGGACTGCACCGTCACCTTGCCCGACGGCAGGCCCGGAGTCAGGCTGGAGGTCGCCGATGACGGGGTGGGCATCCCCGCGAGCGGCCGCCGCAGCGGTCTGCGCAACCTGCGGCGCAGGGCGGAGTCGCTCGGCGGTACGAGCTCCTACGGGCCGGGCATTGGGGAGGACGGCGGTGGGACCACCCTGGTGTGGGAGGCCCCGCTCCAGTAGCTGCGTTGCCTAACCCAGGTGTCGCGCGAGGCGCTCGGCCAGGATCCGCTCGATGACGAGGGCGACCCCGTCCTCGTTGTTGGCGACCGTACGGCCGGATGCGGCCGCGATCACATCGGGGTGGGCGTTGCCCATCGCGTAGGAGGTGCCGGCCCAGCTGAGCATTTCCACGTCGTTCGGCATGTCCCCAAAGGCGACGACCTCGGAGGGGGAGATGCCCCGCTCGGCGCAGCACAGTGCCAGGGTGCTCGCCTTGGACACGCCGTGGCCGCTGACCTCCAGGAGGGAGGTGGGGCTGGAGCGGGTGATCGACGCGAATGCCCCGGCGGCGGAGCGCGCCAGTGCGAGGAACTCGTCCGGGGTGATCTCGGAGTGGTGTGCCAGCAGCTTGAGGACGGGTGCGGCGCTTTCGTCCGCGTGCTCGTGGAGCAGTTCCTCAGCGGTCGCGAGTCGGGCGCCCGGATCCTTGAAGAAGGGCGGGTATCCCGGCTCGTAGTTGATGCCGGCGGTCAATTCGACCGCGAAGGACGTGCCGGGTGCCGCCTCGCGCAGGGCTTCCACGACGGAGAGCGCGGCCATCCTCGGGAGGGCCCTGACCTGTACGAACTCGCGTCCAGCATGCAGGTCGACCACCGCCGCGCCATTGGCGCAGATCGCGAGACCGTGGCCGTGGACATGGTCGGCGACCACGTCCATCCACCGGGCCGGGCGGCCGGTGACGAAGAAGACCTCGATCCCCGCCGCCTCGGCGGCTGCGAGTGCCGCGACGGTACGAGGCGAGACGGACTGGTCATCGCGCAGCAGGGTGCCGTCGAGGTCGGTGGCGATGAGCCGAGGCATGGGGGTTGGCCCGTCCGGGCGCTGAGAAGCCGAGGTCACCGCTCCATCTTCGCCCATGGGGCGGGAGGGGCGGACCATGATCGAGCCAGGCTGTGGCCCGGCCGATGTTTCACGTGAAACGTATCGGGGGGCGATGTTTCACGTGAAACCTCGCCACCACCGTAGGCTCGATGCATGAGTCTGCGTCTGAGCACGGTGATCCTTCCGGTACGTCGATGGCATGAGGGGGGCCGGGATCAGTGGCTGCGGGCCGAGCAGCTCGGTTTCCACACCGCCTACACCTACGACCACCTGTCGTGGCGGACCTTCCGCGACGGCCCCTGGTTCGGTGCCGTGCCCACGCTGACCGCAGCAGCCGCCGTCACCGAGCGGATGCGCCTGGGCACGCTCGTCACCTCGCCGAACTTCCGCCATCCGGTGACCCTCGCCAAGGACCTCATCACCTTGGACGATGTGTCGGGCGGCCGGATCACGCTGGGCATCGGCGCCGGTGGCAACGGGTTCGACGCCACGGCCCTGGGGCAGGAGGCATGGTCCCCGCGTGAGCGCGCCGATCGCTTCGCCGAGTTTGTGCCGCTGCTGGACCGGCTGCTGACGGAAGGTTCCGTGACCCATGAGGGCGCCTTCTATTCCGCCGAGGAGGCCCGCAACGTCCCTGGTTGTGTGCAGGGGCCGCGGCTGCCGTTCGCGGTCGCCGCGACCGGTCCGCGCGGTCTGCGGCTCGCCGCCCGGCACGGGCAGGCATGGGTGACCACGGGCGATCCGAAGCTCTTCGAGAACGGCACGCCCGAGCAGTCGCTGGAGGCCCTGCGCGGGCAGATCGAACGGCTCGAAAAGGCCTTCGTGGAGATCGGCCGGGCCCCCGAGCCCATGGAGAAGATCCTGCTGACCGGCTTTACGCCCGAGGCCAACACCGTGCTGGAGTCGGTGGACGCGTTCGTCGACTTCGCGGGCCGACACCGCGAGCTGGGCTTCACGGAGCTGGTGGTGCACGCACCGATCCCCGACTCCCCCTTCGCAGCGGACGAGGCGGTCTTCGAGAAGATCGCCACCGAGGCCCTCCCGCAGCTCGATGGCTGATCCTCCGGTCGTCGCCGTTCCCGGGCGGAGCGGCGACGACCGGAGCCGGACACGGGGCTGTTATGCGTCCCGGCCGTTCAGCTGTGCCAGCAGCCGCTCGGCGGAGGGCAGGAGCCAGTCCGGCACCTGGTCCTCAGGAAGGGCGCGTGCCTCGTTGATCAGCGCGGTGACGCGGGCCTCACCCGCTTCCGCGTCGTCGCGCTCCTGTTCCGTCCAGGCCGCGTTGTTCAAGCACTGGAACTGCTCCCGCAGGTACTCGGGGCCCAGTTCGGCGTAGGTCCGGCCGGCTCGGTCCCACAGCTCGATCTGCTCCAGACGCAGTGCGTCGACCTGTGCCGGGCTCGGCGACGCGGACCCGGGCCCACCCGCGTTCTCGCCGTCGCCGTCGCCGTCGCCGTCGTCGCCGTCGTCGCCGTCCTCGGCTCCGTCGGTCTCCCCGGCGGTGGCGGCGTACCGGTCGAGCACCTGCGCCAGCTGGTGCCAGGTCTGGGCGAGTTCGGACCGCAGGACGCAATCTCCGGGATCGGCGGTGAGCGCCTGCTGCAGTACTGCCGCGGCTTCCCCCATACGGCCCCGGGCGCGGTCCACCGTTGTGGCGGAGATCGCCTCGCGCAGCCCCAGCCAGGCCAGGGAGCGCAGCACCCGCACCTCGGCGACAGGGTCCGCGCCCGTCCTGCGGTGCAGTTCCAGGGCCCGTTCGTAGGCGGCGACCGCCTCCTCGGCCAGTCCTGCGTCGTCCAGGGCGTCGGCGGCCGACTGGGCGAGGCTCGCCTGCGGCCGGGGGTCCTCCCAGTCCTTGGCCACCTCCGCCGCCAGAAGGTACTGCTCGGCCGCCGGGCGGAGCTCGCCCAGCCGGCGCAGCAGGTCGCCCAGGAACTCGCGTGCGAACACGGTCTGCCCGTCGCCGTGTTCCAGCAGGTCCGGCAGGGCCGACTGCAGTACCTCGGCGGCCTCGGCGGTACGTTCGTCGCGTGCGTACGCCCTGGCCAGGAGCAGTCGGGCCTGCGCCCCGCCGTCCGCCCCCAGGCCGGCCCGGTCGAACCAGTGGGCAGCGGTGAGCGCGAGTGCCGCCGCCTCCGCCGCCGCCCGGTCCCCGTCCCGCCGCAGGAGGATGTCCGCGAGGGTCAGCCGTACCACGCCCTGCGCCTCGGCATCGGTCAGCTCGGCGGCATGCTCCAGGCCCGACCGTGCCGCCTGCTCGGCCTCCTCGGTGTGGTCGAGCGACATCAGCACTCCGGCCCGCAGCACCAGCGGGTCCACCGCCTGCCAGGGGCGCCCTGCCTCGATCGCCCGGGCAGCGCTCGCCGCCAGCAGGGGCAGAGCCCGTTCCGGGCCGCCCTGCGCCAGGGCTACCCGGCCCAGCATCTCCTCGGCCTCCGCCACCAGGTCCGGCGCCGTCTCTAGGTGGGCGGCGATGAAGGCGGTCAGGTCGGCGGCGAGCTCAGCGTGACCGTGCTCCTCAACCCCATGGTGGGAGTGGACTTGGCCGTGATCGTGGTCGTGGTGCCCGCCCGGGTCGGCGGACTCCACCGTGCGCAGGTACGACTCCAGACGGAGCGTGGAGAGCTCGGCGAGGGCGATCCGCCGCGCTCGCCGCGGCTCGGCGTGGTCCAGTGCCTCGGCGGATCGCCGGGAGGTCCGCAGCAGTTCGCGGACCTCGTCGGGTGCGGCGCCGGACTGAGCGGCCGCGCCCGCGATCCGCAGCTCCGCGAGGGCGGCCCGTTCCGCCCGGCCGAGCGCCCGGTACTCGTCCCGGATGGCGGCCAGGAGTTCGCCCGCCTCTGGTGCCCCGCCCCGGGCGGCGGCCAGGGCCCGCTGGTCCGCGAGGTCGGCGCGTACCAGCGGATCCGCCCCTGGCTGTGCGTCCAGTCGTAGGGCCACCTCCGCCCACAGCGCGTCCGCGCCCGGATGGCCCAGGTCCCGGGCATCACGGGCCCGCTCCACCAGCTCGGCGAACCCGATGGACGCTGCGACGGCCGTCCCGGGTGCGGCGGGGCCGGGGACGGACATGACGGAGGTGTCGGCGGGCCGGGGCAGTCCTGTGCTGCGCACACCCAGCGGCAGGTCCACCGCCAGCGGTTCCCGGACGACCCGCGCGAGGAACCGTTCCGAAACCCGGGTGGTGCCGTTGCGCGCGTCGAACTGCCCGGCGATGTCGAGGCAGCCCGCGTACAACACCTCGTACAGCCCGGAGACGGTGCGGGGGGTGCCTTCGTAGGAGACCGCCGGGAGGTCTCCGTGCCCCAGTTCCCGCAGGCGGTGCAGCAGGACGAGGATGCCGCCGTGGAAGGACAGCCGGTCGTCGAGGTTGGCGAGGGGCGCCACGTGAGAGGCGTGTTCGGCCAGGATCTCCAGGCCGCGCGAGGTGTTGCCGGTCAGCGCGCAGAACTCGATGTGTTCGCCGACCGACGGCAGGAGGCTGTCGTTGCCGCGGGCCAGGCGGTAGCCGCGCAGGTGGTTGGAGCGTGCCTCGTCGGTCCGGCCGAGCCGAAGTAGCGGGAGGAGCGAGCTGGCGAGGACGCGGTGCGGTTCCTCGGCGCAGATCAGCTCGCCCGTGAGGACCGGCCGCCACAGCTCCAGGGCCTCGGTGTCGTCGCCCTGCAGGATGGCGTAGTGGCCCTGGTCCCCGAGCTCGCAGGCCTGGCAGTCGCTCATGTCGTCCCGCTCCGCCGCCAGCCAGCTCCGGAAGGCGCGCTCCGCACGCTCGTCGTCGCCCGTGGCATGGGCCAGCCACAGTTCGGCGTCGCGTACCGGGCGCTCGCTGTATCCGGCGATCCGGTAGCGGCGGTCCATCTCCTCCAGCCATCCGGTCGCCGACTCCAGGGGTATGTCGGGCGAGTCGGCGATGGCCGTGGCCACCCACTTGAACTGCCAGAACAGCGAGTGGGTTTCCCATTCGCAGAAGGCCGCCGGGTCCTTGTCGTACTCCTGGAGCAGCCGCGCGAAGGGGACAAGGATCTTCGGTGACTCGGAGCTGTAGAGGTAGGCGTTGATCAGGTTGTTCAGGGCCTCGCGGAACAGGGGGCGGTTACCGCAGGCCTCGGCCGCGCCGGCCAGCGCCTCGGCATGCGCGTTGCGCGCCGCGCCGTTGGGCGCCTCGCGGTTCTCCGCCAGTCCTCGCACGATCTCCTCGTGCGTCAGCGTCGTCACTTCGGGTCCTCCTCGCCGTCACGGGCATCGGTGGGGTTCGCGGATGAGTGCGTCGCCCACTCCAGGAGCCCGAGGAAGGCCCGGTTGAGCAGCGCGGAGTCGGCGGGGCGCAGCGGCCGCTGGGACATCAGCAGGGCCTGTCCGTACAGCGATTCGACGGCGGTGCCGGTCAGCGCCTCGTCCTGCAGGCCGGAGATCCGCCGGATCAGCGGGTTGTTGTGGTTGAGGACCAGGCGCGCGCGGGGCGCGGATCCACGCAGCGACCCGAGGATGCCACTCCACAGGGAGTCGGCGCTCTCCAGCGCGGCGGTGCGGTCGCGTTCCTGGCGGGCCTGGCGGTCGTCGAGGTAGAGCGCGGGCACGGTGACGGGCTGGAAGGCGCGCAGCGCCACGTCGCAGTGCTGGGATGCGAGGCGGGTGCGCGCGGTGGCGAGGAAGGGCGCCAAGGCCAGCTCGTCCGCGGTGGGCACCTGGTCGAGCCGTTCGGTGACGGCTCCCGCGTCCAGTTCGGTCACCTTGAGCTCCGGCCGTACGGAGGGCAGCAGGGCGAGCAGGTCCGCGTCGTAGGTGTAGCCGGCGTTGATGACGCCGAGGCCGTGGGCCGCGGCGATCGGCGCGATCTGGCGGAACTCCTCGACGGTGCGTGTGAAGTGGATGTCGGTGTGGGCGGCCGCGAACTCCTGCAGGCTCATCGAACCTGCGCTGGTCTCGAACGGCAGCCAGGGCAGCATCAGTCCCAGCAGCTCGGGGTCGTGCCGGGCCATGGACTTCACACCGAGGTGGTGGACCTGGAGGAACGAGGCCAGGCGCTCGGGGTCGCCGGCCGCGAGCTCGGCGAGCCAGCCGCGGATGCGGGCGCCGAGGGCTTCCCGTACGGCGGAGAGGGTCTCGTCGTCGTAGAGGTTCTCCCGGGAGGCGGTCGGCCGCAGCGTGTCCGTGTCGATGACGGCGCGGACGAAGAACGCCCAGTCCGGCAGCAGGTTGTCGGCCCGATGGGTCAGCAGCATGCCTTTGAGGTGGACGCGGTGTCCGGCCCGGTGGGCGGGGCTGGTCGGGTCCGGCAGGACGTACGCGACCCCGCGCACGCCGGCGACCGGCAGGTCGAGGTCGATGCTGTCGAGGGGTGTGAAATCGAAGAGTTCGGCGCAGTGTCCGGCCAGGGCGACGCGGCGGGCGGCGGGGGTGGGGAACGCGCGCTCCCAGACGGCGGGCCGGTCGGTGACGGGTCGCGGCTCGCCGCCCTGACCGTCGTCGAAGGTGATGTCGTAGGGGAGCAGGGAGCCGTAGTCGCGGGCCAGTTCCTCGACCTTGGCTGGGAGGATCCATTCCGCCGCACCCGGCCGGGCTTCCAGGACGACGGTGGTGCCGGGCTCGGGGCGGGCCGCGTGGGGCAGTTCGCGCACCGTGTAGGAGCCGTCGTCCGCGGCCAGCCATTCCACGGGGGCGGCTCGGGGGTCGCGGGCGGAGCGGGTGACCACGCGGATCTGGCGGGCCACGACGAAGCACGCGAGCAGTCCGATGCCGAACTGGCCGAGGAAGTCTCCTCGGGTGGCTTCCAGGGCCTGCTCGGGGAACCTGTCCTCGCCGCCCCGCTTGGAGCTGCGGCCGATGGTGGCGAGGAACGAATGGGCCTCGGCGGCGGTCAGGCCGATCCCGCTGTCTTCGATGGTCACCCGGCCGCCGGAAGCCGTCAGCCGGATGCGGACCGGTGCCTCCGGGTCGATCGCCTGGCGTGCGGTGACCGCGTCCACCGCGTTCTGCAGGAGCTCGCGGACGTAGACGCGCGGGCTGGAGTAAAGGTGGTGGGAGAGGAGGTCCACCAGACCACGCAGGTCGACCTGGAAGCTGTGGGCGGCGGACACGGGTGTGGATGTGGGGGCCGGCGTGGGTGTGGACGTCATGGGGCGTCACCTCGCGTGCATGTGTGGATGGTTCGGCGATCGCGAGGTCCCCCCCTCACTGATCCCGGAGTGGGAGACACATTAGGGGGATGGTCCGACAATCTCCGCGCGATTTCCGGCGCCGGCGCAGGGCAGCCCACAGGGCTACGGGAGGCGCAGGAACTGCGGAGGCACAGCGTCCACCAGCCACACCCCGTTGGCGCTGACTCGGAAGACGTGCCCGGCCGCACGCATCGCCGCGGCGTCCACGCTGAGGACGACGGGTCGGCCGCGGCGCGCGCCGACCCGGGTCGCCGTCTCCCGGTCGGGGGACAGGTGCACGTGGTGGCGGTCCATCGGGCGCAGGCCTTCGGAGCGGATCGGGTCGAGTGCCGCGGCCACGGTGCCGTGGTAGAGGTACGCGGGCGGTTCGGCCTCCGGAAGGTCCAGGTCCACGGTCACGGTGTGCCCCTGGCTGGCTCGGATGCGGGTGCCGTCGACGGCGAACCGCCGCTTGTCGTTGGTGGCCACGACGTGGTCGAGCTCCGCGCGGCTGAGGTGGAAGCCGTGCGCCGCTGCGCCGCTCAGCAGGTCGTCGATCTCCACCCAGCCGTGCGGGTCCAGCACCAGGCCGATCCGTTCCGGCTGGTGTCGCAGATGTTTCGAGAGGTACTTGGACACCTTCACGGTGCGTCTTTCGTCCATGAACCCCAGCGTGCCCGTCCCCCACGTCCTCCGGCAGGGTTTTTCGGCTGCCGTGGGCCTGCGGACGGCCGACGGGCGTCTATTCTCATTCCGAGATGCGGAATATATTTTCCATTACTACTTCTGCTCCGGGGGAGACCTCATGCCAGTCCACACCTCTCTGCCACGCCGCGCGGCTGCCGAGCTGATCGGGACCGCCGGCCTGCTCATGGTCGTGATCGGCTCCGGGCTCAAGGCCGCGGAGCTCAGCTCCGACGCCGGTGTCGCCCTGATCGCCAACTCGTTCGCGTCGGCCATCGGCCTCGGGCTGATCGTCACCCTTTTCGGGCCGCTGTCCGGCGCCCATCTCAACCCGGTGGTCACCCTCGTCTCCTGGTGGGCCCGCCGCAGCGGCGGTGATGGGCTCGGCGGCCGCGAGGTACTCGTCTATGTCGCGGCCCAGACCGTCGGAGCCATCGGCGGCGCTGTTCTCGCGGAGGCCATGTTCGGACGGGTCCCGGGCACCTTCGCCACCCAGGTGCTCGACGGAGGTCACCTCCTCGTGGGCGAGGTGATCGCCACCGCCGGCCTCGTCCTCGTGATCCAGGGGCTGGGGCACATCGGGCGCCCCAGGCTCCTCCCGGCCGCGGTCGCCGCGTACCTCGCGGCTGCGATCTGGTTCACCTCTTCCGGCTCCTTCGCCAACCCCGCCGGCACCATTGGGCGCAGCTTCAGTGATTCCTTCACCGGCATATCGCCCGGATCGCTGCCCGGCTTCGTCGCCGCCCAGTTGCTCGGCGGGGTCCTCGGCCTGGCCATGGCGGCCTTCCTCTACGGAATCCGGGCGGAGGACGCGGCCGCATCTGGGGACTCCGAAGCCTGCGGGACCGAGCCGACGCCGGGCAGCGGGACGGTCCTGCCGGCCGTGCTGCCCGGGACCGGGCCGGCGGAAGGCGTCGGCCCCGATAGGGCCGAGTACCAGGCGATCGGTTGAGCCGCGGTCGCGGTTGCCCACAGGAAAAGTGGACTTGTCCACAGGTGTTTGGGTGGGTTTTGACGACAAACGCGTGATCCGCCCTGTGGAAGCTGTCGACCTGTGGAAGCAGTGGACAGATCCGTCTCGGACGCCACGGGTCACCCCGTCCGTTCCGCCCCGCCACGGGCCCGGCTACCGGCCACCCCGGCGTGCCAGATCGTTCATCGTGCGGGCCTGGAGCTCCCGCTCCGTCGCTGCCCGCACGAACTCCGCCACGTGGTCGGCGCCGACCAGCTCCTGCACCGCCCGCACCGTCCCGGCCGGTAGCGCCACCGGCGACGGTCCCGTCGGCTGCGACGTCCCGGCCGCTCCTAGGTGCCGCTGGAGGTGCCGGGTCGCGAAGAGTCGCATTGCGCGGGCCAGCTCCGCATCCACGGTCTGCTGGGCCAGCGGCCGCAGCCGCCGTACCATCGTCGCCGCCTCCGCGGCGTCCGCGTCGGTGGGAGGCACCTGCCCGAGGTAGCGCGCGAAGACGTGCTCGGTGGTGAACTCCAGGAACCGCGACGCGATGTGCTCCACCTGGCCCCGCAGTTCTCGGAGGTGTCCGGTGATCGCCGCGAGCGGCACCCCGGCCGCGTACAGCTCGGCCGCCACCGCCAGCTCCTGCGGGGACGGCACCAGGAACTGGTCCGGGCGCCCGGGGATCCGCTCCAGCACGCCCAGTTCGCAGGCCTCGCTCACCGCCTCGTCGTCCGGCAAGCCGCCGAACCGTTCGTTCAGCTCGTCCCGGCTGATGCGGGCCGCCTCCTCGTCGGTCCACGGCCCGTGTACCTCGGCGACCAGCCCCAGTACGCCCCCCAGCCCGCGCCCCGCGTCCCAGGCCTCCAACAGCTCCTTGATGGAGGCCAGGGTGTAGCCGCGGTCCAGGAGGTCGGCGATCTGGCGCAGCCGCGCCAGGTGCGTGTCCCGGTAGACGTTGGAACGGCCCCGCCGCTCAGGCTTGGGCAGCAGACCGCGGTCCTGGTACGCGCGGATGGTGCGCACTGTCGCTCCACTGTGGTGTGCCAGATCCTCGATCCGGTACTCGGCCACCGCCTGATCGGACAAACCCGGCTCCCTACGACGTCGTGGCTCGGCCGGCCGTGCGGAGCGCGCCGGCCGCGGCCCGTGCGGCAGGTGAAGCCGCAAGGCACTCGACCGCCCTGCGCAGCGAGCCCTCCTGCGAGGGATGGTACGACCGCCGGCGGGAGCGGGGTATGGCCGTGCCGGGCTCTCTCCGGCCCGCGCTCACAGCCGGGGCTCCAGCCGTGCGATGCGCCGCAGGGTGCGCGGGGCGAAGCGGGACATCCACAGGGCGCCCTTCGACTCGGGTGTGACCGGCACGACCGCCTCGTTGCGGACCACGGCCCCCAGGATCGCCTCGGCGACCTTCTCCGGTGGGAAGTTGCGCAGGCCGTAGAGCCGCGAGGAGCGTTCCTGGCGGCGCTTCTCCTCGGCCTCGTCCACCCCGGCGAAGCGCGAGGTGGCGGTGATGTTGGTGTTGACGATGCCGGGGCAGATCGCGGAGACGCCGATGGACTTCGGGGCGAGCTCCGCGCGCAGGCACTCCGACAGCATCAGCACCGCGGCCTTCGAGGTGCTGTAGGCGGGCAGGGTGCGGGAGGGCAGATAGGCAGCGGCCGAGGCGGTGTTGACGATGTGCCCGCCCTGACCGCGCTCCGCCATCTGCTTCCCGAAGATCCGGCACCCGTGGATGACCCCCCACAGGTTGACGTCCAGGACCTTCTTCCAGTCCTCGGCCGTGGTGTCGAGGAAGGCCCCGGACAGGCCGATCCCGGCGTTGTTGACCAGGACATCGACGATTCCGTACTCGGCGGCGACCTTCGCCGCCAGCTTCTCCATCGCCTGCTCGTCGCCCACGTCCACACACTCCGCCCAGGCGTCGGAGGCACCGACGAGGCGGGCCATGTCGGCCGTGCGTGCCGCGCCCTCCGCGTCCCGGTCCACCGCCACCACGCGTGCTCCCGCCTCGGCGAAGGCGAAGGCGGTGGCCCGGCCGATGCCGCTGGCCGCTCCGGTGACCAGGACCAACTGGCCGCCGAAGCGGTCGGCGTACCGGGCCGGAGCCCTCCGCTCGGGTGCCCGCGCGGCCGGCTCCTCCCGGGCCGTGACGAACTCCGCGATCCAGGAGGCCAGTTGGTCGGGCCTGGTCCGCGGAATCCAGTGCTTGGCGGGCAGGGTCCGCCGCAGCAGGTCCGGTGCCCAGCGCTCCAGGCCGTCGTAGAGCCGCTCGGACAGGAACGCGTCCCCGGTCGGGGTGATCAGCTGGACCGGTACGTGGGCGTAGGCGTCCGAGCGCGGCCGGCGCAGCCTCGGGCGCACGTTGTCGCGGTAGAGCCAGGCACCGTGCGCCGCGTCCGAGGACAACGAGGCCGTCGGGTAGGAGCCGGCCGGGACCTTCTCGACGCGCTGCAGCATCCCGGGCCACCTCTTGCCGAGCGGCCCGCGCCAGGCGAGCTCCGGCAGCACGGGCGTGTGCAGCAGGTAGACGTACCAGGACTTGGCGCCCTGCCCGAGGAGCTGCGCCGCCGCCCGCGGAGTCGGCCGCGACATGCGCTTCTTGATCCAGTGTCCGAAGTGGTCCAGGGAGGGACCCGACATCGAGGTGAAGGAGGCGATCCGCCCCTCCGTACGGCCGACCGTCGCGAACTCCCAGCCCTGCACCGAACCCCAGTCGTGGCCGACGAGGTGCACCGGCCGGTCCGGACTGACCGCGTCCGCCACCGCCAGGAAGTCGTCGGTCAGCTTCTCCAGGGTGAAGCCCCCGCGCAGCGGCTCCGGCGCGGTGGAGCGGCCATGGCCGCGTACGTCGTAGAGCACGACGTGGAAGCGGGTCGCGAGCCGCTCGGCGACCTCGGTCCAGACCTCCTTGCTGTCCGGGTAGCCGTGCACCAGCAGCACGGTCGGGCGGCCCTTCTCGCCGAGTTCGACTACGCACAGTTCGACCCCGCCGCTGCGCACCCAGCGCTCCCGCGCACGCGGGAGCTCCCCCGCTCCTGTTCGGCTCATGCCGCTCATGCCGCTCATGCTGCCTTCTCCTCCTCGGCCCAGCGCCGCACGTGCGGCAGATCGTCGTCGAGCCAGAACGCGCTCTCCTGCGGGTCCCGCGAGTCGGTGACCACGAGGATCTCCTCGAACTTCGCGCCGGTGCCCCGGAAGCCCAGATGTGGTTCCACCGCCCACAGGCCGGGCTGCGGCGGATGGTCGGAGAAGCGGTAGGGGCTCCATAGCGGGGACCAGCCCTCACGGTGTCCGTGCAGCGCGTCACCGGCCAGTCCCTTGAGGGACTGGGCGCCGAACCCGAACAGCGTCGGCGACCAGCGCCGCTGCTCGACCCGGTCGATCTTGTGGGCGATCACGCCGAAGGGGTAGGCGCGGTGGCGGTTGGCGTACCCCTGCCGGTTCATCAGCCGCTCGACGTCCTCGTAGATCTCCCGCAGGGAGCGGCGCTCGCGCACCTGCTCCAGGATGAGCGCCCGGTGCGCCCGCAGATCGGACATGAGCCGGTCCTGCACCGGATTGAGGCCGAGGCTGCCCGAGTATCCGATGTCCGCCGAGAAGCCCTTGTGGACCGGCGCCATGTCGAGGATGAACGGCATCCCCGGCTCCAGCCGCCGGTTCGTCGGGAAGAACTGCAGCGGGATCCGGAAGCCGGCGAAGGCGGTACGGTCCCCGAACCAGGCGAACGGCAGGTGGAACCAGTCCCGTACCCCGCGGTCGCGCAGCCACTCGCGCTGCATGCGCGCGGCCTCGCGCTCGGTCACTCCGGGCCGCAGCTGGGCCGCGACGGCCTCGGCGCACTCGTAGGCGAGGCACTGCACCTCCCTGAACCCGCTCAGGTCGGCGGAGAGCCGTCCGGAGTGCCGCGCGGTGCGTTGCCTGGTGTCCCCAGCCATGTCAGCCCGTCCATCCGTGTAGCCGTATGCCCGTAAGTTGACACTGATGAATGTGACAATGCCCGGAGATCGCGTCAAGGGGCGTGCACGGACCTGTGGACAAAGTTGTCCGGTCCATATCAACCTCCCGTACGGGCGTGTACGCCTGAAGGCGGAGACGGGATCCAGCTCCAGGTCTGACGCCTTACGACAGCCCCGCCACTAACGTCGGATCCGTGACTGTCATCGCGACTGAAAGCCTGAGCAAGCGGTACCCCCGAGTGACCGCCCTCGACCGGCTCTCCCTGGACATCGGCCCCGGCGTGACCGGGCTCGTGGGCGCCAACGGAGCCGGCAAGTCCACGCTGATCAAGATCCTGCTGGGACTGTCCCCCGCCACCGAGGGCAGCGCCACCGTGCTCGGCCTCGACGTCAATACGCATGGCAGCGCCATCCGTGAACGCGTCGGGTACATGCCCGAGCACGACTGCCTGCCACCCGACGTCTCGGCCACCGAGTTCGTCGTCCACATGGCGCGCATGTCCGGCCTGCCGCCGACCGCGGCTCGCGAGCGCACCGCCGACACCCTGCGCCACGTCGGACTGTACGAGGAGCGGTACCGCCCCATCGGCGGCTACTCCACCGGCATGAAGCAGCGCGTCAAGCTCGCCCAGGCTCTCGTCCACGACCCCCAGCTGGTCCTCCTCGACGAGCCGACCAACGGCCTGGACCCGGTCGGCCGCGACGAGATGCTCGGCCTGATCCGCCGGGTCTACACCGACTTCGGCATCTCCGTCCTGGTCACCTCCCACCTCCTCGGCGAGCTGGAGAGGACCTGCGACCACGTCGTGGTCGTCGACGGGGGCACACTGCTGCGCTCCAGCTCCACCAGCGACTTCACCCAGACCACCACGACCCTCGCGGTCGAGGTCACCGACTCCGACCTCCACCCGGACGGCACCACCGCCCTGCGCAAGGCGCTGACCGAGGCGGGCCTGACCCTGCACGCCGGCGCGGAGCAGGGTCTGCCCGGGGCCGGCCACATCCTCCTCGTCGAGGCCACCGGCGAGCAGACCTACGACACCATTCGCGACACCGTCGCCGAGCTGGGCGTCGGCCTGGTCCGCATGGAACAGCGCCGCCACCACATCGCGGAGGTCTTCCGCGACAACGACCAGCCCGTGTACACCGCTCAGCAGAAGGGAGCCGGTTCCGATGGCGCCTGAGACGTCGACGCAGATCCACAACATCGGCTACCGGTCCTACGACGGACCCCGGCTCGGCCGCGCCTACGCCCGCACGTCGCTGTTCTCGCAGTCCCTGCGCGGCGCCTACGGCCTCGGCCGGTCGGCCAAGTCCAAGGTTCTCCCGATGCTGCTCTTCGCGGTGATGTGCGTCCCCGCGCTGATCATCGTCGCGGTGGCCATCGCGGTGCCCGGCTCCACCGACCTGCCGATCAAGTACACGACGTACGCCCTGACCACGCAGGTGGTCATCGGCCTCTACCTTGCCTCCCAGGCGCCGCAGTCCGTCTCGCGCGACCTGCGCTTCAAGACGGTCCCGCTCTACTTCTCGCGGCCCATCGAGCGCGTCGACTACGTCGTGGCCAAGTACGCGGCCATGGCCTCGGCCATGTTCATCCTCACCGCGACGCCACTGCTGATCATGTGGATCGGCGCGCTGCTGGCGAAGTTCGATTTCACCGACCAGACCAAGGGATTCGGGCAAGGACTCGTGTCGGTTCTGCTGCTGTCGCTGCTCTTCTCCGGGATCGGCCTGGTGATGGCCGCGCTCACCCCACGCCGCGGTTTCGGTGTCGCAGCGATCATCGCGGTGCTCCTGATTCCCTACGGTGCGGTCACCGCGGTGCAGGGCATCGCCTACAGCACCGGGAACACGGCAGCCATCGACTGGCTGGGCCTGTTCTCACCGATCACCCTGGTCGACGGCGTGCAGACCGCGTTCCTCGGCGCCAGCTCCGCCTTCCCCGGCGGTGAGGGCCCCTCGGCCGGCATCGGCTTCGTCTACCTGCTCGTCGCCCTCGGCCTGATCGCCGGCTCCTACGCCGCCCTGATGGCCCGCTACCGGAAGGCCGGGCTGTGACCACCATCGACATCGACCACACCTCCCGCTGGTTCGGGAACGTCGTCGCCGTCAACGACGTGACCATGCGCGTCGGCCCCGGCGTCACGGGACTGCTGGGCCCCAACGGCGCGGGCAAGTCCACGCTCATCAACATGATGGGCGGCTTCCTCGCCCCCTCCACGGGCACCGTCACCCTCGACGGCGCCCCGATCTGGCGCAACGAACAGATCTACCGGCAGGTGGGCGTCGTCCCCGAGCGCGAGGCGATGTACGACTTCCTCACCGGCCGTGAGTTCGTCGTGGCCAACGCCGAGCTCCACGGCCTCGACGACGCGGCGGCGCAGCGCGCGCTCGCCACCGTCGAGATGGAGTACGCGCAGGACCGCAAGATCTCCACCTACTCCAAGGGCATGCGCCAGCGCGTGAAGATGGCGTCCGCTCTCGTCCACGACCCGTCCGTGCTGCTCCTGGACGAGCCGTTCAACGGCATGGACCCTCGTCAGCGGATGCAGCTGATGGACCTGCTGCGGCGCATGGGCGACGAAGGACGCACCGTTCTGTTCTCCTCCCACATCCTGGAGGAGGTCGAGCAGCTCGCTTCGCACATCGAGGTGGTCGTGGCCGGACGGCACGCAGCCTCCGGCGACTTCCGCAAGATCCGCCGCCTGATGACGGACCGCCCGCACCGCTACCTCGTCCGCTCCTCCGACGACCGGTCCCTCGCCGCGGCCCTGATCGCCGATCCCTCCACGGCCGGCATCGAGGTCGACCTGAAGGAGGGCGCGCTGCGCATCCAGGCCGTCGACTTCGGCCGGTTCACCGAGCTGCTGCCCCAGGTGGCCCGACAGCACGGCATTCGGCTGCTGACGGTCTCGCCCTCGGACGAGTCCCTCGAGTCGGTCTTCTCCTACCTCGTCACGGCCTGAAAGGAGCTGGCACCCATGTACGACCCCACCGTTGCCCGGCTCACCTACCGGGCCCTGCTCGGTCGGCGCCGCGCGCTGATCCTCTTCGCCCTTCCCGCCCTGCTGATCGTCATCTCCATCGCCGTCCGCGCCTTCACGGGGCTGGACGACAAGGTCGCAGCTGACCTGCTCGGGGGTTTCGCGCTCGCCACCATGGTCCCGCTGATCGGGGTGATCGCCGGTACCGGCGCCATCGGTCCCGAGATCGACGACGGTTCCATCGTCTACCTGCTGGCCAAGCCGGTGAAGCGCCCGACGATCATCATGACCAAGCTGATCGTGGCGATCGCCGTCACCATGGCCTTCTCCGCGATCCCCACCCTGATCGCCGGCTTCATCCTCAACGGCAATGGCCAGCAGATCGCCGTGGCCTACACGATCGCCGCACTCGTCGCCTCGATCGCCTACAGCGCTCTGTTCCTGCTGCTGGGCACCGTCAGCCGGCACGCCGTCGTCTTCGGCCTGGTCTACGCCCTGATCTGGGAGTCGCTCTTCGGCAGCCTGGTCGAGGGTGCCAAAACCCTCAGCGTCCAGCAGTGGGCCCTGGCGCTCGCCGAGAAGGTCGCCGGTGAGGGATATGTCGACGCCACCGTGGGCCTGCCCACCGCCTCGGTCCTGCTCGTCGCGGTCACCGTCGGAGCCACCGTCTACGCAGGCCAGAAGCTGCGCCGCCTCACACTGGCCGGCGAGGAGTAGGCCCTGCCGCAGTACTCGCCCGACTGTGCCCCGCCCGGCCCACCGGCCAGGCGGGGCACCGTTTCGAGGGCCATCATCGGTGCATGATCGAGCGCACTGACCCGGAGCCGTCCAGGCCCCTGCGGTCCTGGATACGTTCCTCGCCCGGAACGCACATCTGGCTGCTGATCATCGCCGTGACCAGCGTCATCGTCGCGATCGTGCCGGACCAGACGGAACGCGTCCTGCTGCACCGAAACAGCAGCAACATCCACCAACTCGTCCAGTACCCCGTGCGTGCCCTCCTCAGTAGCGCGTTCTGGATCGAGAACCCGGCTTCCCTGGCTCTCTACGCCGCGCTCTTCGAGGTCTTCCATGCACCCGTCGAACGCTGGCTCGGCACCTTGCGCTGGCTCGTCATCGTGGCCACCGCCCATGTCGTCGCCACGCTGATCAGCCAGAGGGTCCTGTTGACGGCCATCCAGGACCACCGGGCCCCGCGCAGCATGGCTCACGTCGTCGACATCGGCGTCAGTTATGGCCTCGCGGCTTCAATAGGTGTCCTCACCTACCGGCTCCCCGGCCCATGGAGATGGCTTTACCTGGTCGGAGTGCTCGCCTTCTTCGGGATCCCGCTCGTCACCGGAGGCACCTTCACCGACCTGGGCCATGCCATAGCGCTCGCCATCGGACTGCTGTCCTGGCCGCTCACCCGCCACGTCGTTCCAGATGAAACACCGCCACGTTTCACGTGAAACGTGGTGGGTCGGCCTCCGTTTTCGCGGGGCATTGCCCCGGGTCCACCCACTGGCCGTCGCCTATGGGCGGCGCCGTCGGATTCACGGCTGATGCGCGGAAATTCGCTGGTACGGGGCTTCGGGCCGGGGCAGAGTAAGGAGTGCGGGGAGCAACAAGAAAGGTCCGGGGCGGCCACTTCGAGCGCGCCTTCCGGCGCGGGCCACCCCGGACCTTTCGTAGGTCCTGCGCGTTATCCGGCGCCCAGCAGACGCTCCAGCACCACGGCGATCCCGTCCTCCTCGTTGGAGGTCGTCACCGCGTCGGCCACCGCCTTGAGTTCCGGGTGGGCGTTGGCCATGGCCACCCCGTGGGCGGCCCAGCCGAACATCGGGATGTCGTTCGGCATGTCGCCGAAGGCGATCGTCTCCGTCGCCTTCACCCCGAGCCGGCGCGCGGCCAGGGACAGGCCGGTGGCCTTCGTCAGGCCCAGCGGCAGTATCTCGACGATGCCGGGCCCCGCCATGACAACGTCGACGAGGCTTCCCACGGCCTCCCGGGCCACCTTGACGAGCTGGTCGTCGTCCAGCTCCGGGTGCTGGATGTAGAGCTTGTTGAGCGGAGCTGTCCACATGGCTGCGGTGTCCTCCAGGTAGAGGGCCGGGAGCCCCTCTTGCACCTGGTAGCCGGGCCCGAACAGGACCTTGCCGTCCACCCCATCGCGGCTGGCTGCCAGGGCCAGCGGGCCGACCTCAGCCTCCAGCTTCGACAGCGCCAGCCCGGCCAGCTGCCGGTCCAGCGTCACCGAGGTCATGAGCCGGTGCGAACCCGCGTCGTAGACCTGGGCGCCCTGTCCGCAGACGGCGATCCCCTCGTAGCCGAGGTCGTCCAGTACGTGACGGGTCCAGGGCACCGAACGGCCGGTCACGATGATGTGTGCCGCGCCCGCCGCGGTGGCCGCGGCGAGGGCTTCACGGGTGCGTTCCGAGACGGTGTCGTCGCCACGCAGCAGCGTGCCGTCGAGGTCGGTCGCGACGAGCTTGTAGGGGAACGGGGCCGGGCTCACTTGTTGATCGGCTCCAGGACCTCGCGGCCGCCGAGGTACGGGCGGAGCGCCTCAGGAACCCGAACGGATCCGTCGGCCAGCTGGTGGTTCTCCAGGATCGCCACGATCGTGCGCGGAACCGCGCACAAGGTGCCGTTCAGCGTGGACAGCGGCTGGGTCTTCTTGCCGTCGCGGTAGCGGATCGACAGGCGGCGGGCCTGGAAGCTGTCACAGTTCGATGCGGAGGTCAGCTCGCGGTACTTGCCCTGGGTCGGGATCCATGCCTCGCAGTCGAACTTGCGCGAGGCGGAGGCGCCCAGGTCGCCGGTGGCGACGTCGATCACCTGGAACGGCAGCTCCAGGCTCGTCAGCCACTGCTTCTCCCACTCCAGGAGCCGCTGGTGCTCGGCCTCGGCCTCCTCCGGCGCGACGTACGAGAACATCTCGACCTTGTCGAACTGGTGGACGCGGAAGATGCCTCGGGTGTCCTTGCCGTAGGTACCGGCCTCACGGCGGAAGCAGGGGGAGAAGCCGGCGTACCGCAGCGGCAGCTGGTCGCCCTCGATGATCTCGTCCATGTGGTAGGCGGCCAGCGGGACCTCGGAAGTGCCGACCAGGTAGTAGTCGTCCTTCTCCAGGTGGTAGACGTTCTCCGCGGCCTGGCCGAGGAAACCAGTGCCCTCCATGGCGCGCGGGCGGACCAGCGCCGGGGTCAGCATCGGGATGAAACCGGCCTCGGTGGCCTGGGCGATCGCGGCGTTGACCAGCGCCAGCTCCAGCAGGGCGCCCACACCGGTCAGGTAGTAGAAGCGCGAGCCCGAGACCTTCGCACCGCGCTCGACGTCGATGGCGCCCAGCAGTTCGCCGAGTTCCAGGTGGTCCTTGGGCTCGAAGCCCTCGGCGGCGAAGTCGCGGATGGTGCCGTGCGTCTCCAGGACGGTGAAGTCCTCTTCGCCGCCGACGGGTACGTCCTCGTGGACGATGTTGCCGAGCTGGAGGAGAAGGCGCTTCGCGGCTTCGTCGGCCTCGTTCTGCTCGGCCTCGGCGGCCTTGACGTCCTGCTTGAGCTGTTCGGCCTTCTTCAGCAGCTCCGCCCGCTCCTCCGGGGAGGCCTTCGGGATGAGCTTGCCGAGCGACTTCTGCTCGTTGCGCAGTTCGTCGAAGCGCATGCCGGAGGACCTGCGGCGCTCGTCCGCGGAGAGCAGGGCGTCGACGAGGTCGACGTCCTCTCCACGAGCGCGCTGCGAGGCGCGGACACGGTCGGGGTCTTCACGGAGCAGCCGGAGGTCAATCACCCCTCCAGGCTACCGGGCTGGGCTTCCTTGGATCACACCGATATCACGCTGCGTGTCGCTATGTCCTGATTGCAACGAATGGATAAGTCTTGATCGCTGACCGGAAGTGGCCCTTCTCGGGCTGTCAATAAAAGCGGCCGCATTCCCCGAAAAGGGGCAGCGTGCCGGATCCTGAGTCGTCCCTGAGCAGGGCCGGAGGTGGTTCTTGTCCACAGGAATGGTGACCGTCCGAAGTTTATCCACAGGCTGTGCGCCGTCGCTGTGGACACAGGAATAGATCATTCCTGACCGGTGGATGGCTGAGGGGAATCAGGGCCCAAACCGCCCTCACACACTCATTCGGGTGGGAATGGCTCGCTCCAAAGTGTTCATCGGCGATACGGGGGTGACACCGTTCACCTGTCGCTTCCCGGCGCGAAACCTGGGCTGCCTGACCGATTTGTCGACCTTGCCGCACCGCTCTGTCGACTTATCCCCAGTCTCGGCCGCGACCTGTGGATAACTCTGTGGATAGAGGGGGCGCTAGGCCCGACCGTCGAGGCAGCGTGCCAGCCAGTCGGACGCAGCCGTGAAATCGCCATCGGAGGTTCCGGCCCGCGGGGACCGCACGTCACTCTGAGCGACACCGGCGCGGGGGTAGGAGCCGAGGAAGCGGACCTGAGGACAGGTCCGCTTGAGGCCCATAAGCGCCTCGCTGACCCGCCGGTCCGAGATATGGCCCTCCGCGTCGACGGCGAAGCAGTAGTTGCCGATGCCCTGTCCGGTCGGACGGGACTGGATGAGCATCAGGTTCACCCCGCGGACCGCGAACTCCTGAAGGAGCTCCAGCAGCGCACCAGGGTGGTCGTCGCCGAGCCACAGGACGACGGACGTCTTGTCGGCACCCGTCGGTGCGGCCGGCCGCGCGGGACGTCCCACCAGCACGAACCGGGTTTCGGCGTTCTCCGCGTCGTGGATCTCGGTGACCAGTGGCACGAGGCCGTAGGTGGCGGCGGCGAACTCGCCGGCGAAGGCGGCGTCGAAGCGTCCCTCCTGGACCAGCCGGGCGCCATCGGCGTTCGAGGCCGCCGACTCCCATACCGCGTCGGGCAGGTTCGCCCGCAGCCAGTTCCGCACCTGGGGCTGGGCGACCGGGTGCCCGGTGACCGTCTTCACGTCCGACAGGGCGGTCCCCGGCCGTACCAGCAGGGCGAACGCGATGGGCAGCAGCACCTCGCGGTAGATCATCAACGGCTCGCCCGAGGCCAGTTCGTCGAGGGTGGCCGTGACTCCTCCCTCCACCGAGTTCTCGATCGGTACGAGGGCGGCGGCCGCCTCGCCGTTGCGCACGGCGTCCAGGGCGGCCGGGACCGACACCATCGGGACGAGCTCCCGGGTCGCGGCTTCCGGCAGGGTGCGCAGGGCGGCCTCGGTGAAGGTGCCCTCGGGACCGAGATACGTGAAGCGGGTGGCTGACATGCGATCAGCCTAATGCCGGGGTCCCGGCCACCGCGGCGCTGTTCATCCTTCGAGCAGTCGCTGCCCCACGTACTCGCCGCTGCGCGGGCCGGGCGGAACCGCGTACAGGCCGCTGGACTCGTGTCGGATGAACGCCGACAGCGCGTCGCCGCGGTCGAGCTTGCGCTGTACGGGCACGAAGCCGCGCAGCGGGTCGGCCTGCCAGCAAATGAACAGGAGCCCGGCGTCCGGAGCTCCGTCGGGGCCGATTCCGTCGTGAAACGAGAAGGGGCGCCGCAGCATGGCGGCCCCGCCGTTCTGCTCGGGGGCCGAGATACGGGCGTGCGCGTTCGACGGGATGACGGGCCTGCCGTCGGGGCCGATCTTGTCGAGCTCCATCTCGGTGGTCTCGCCGCCACCCGTCAGCGGTGCGCCAGTGGCCTTGGTGCGGCCGATGACCTGCTCCTGCTGGTCGAGGGACTGTTTGTCCCAGTCGTCGAGGAGCATGCGGATGCGCCGCACGACGGCGTACGAGCCTCCGCCCATCCAGGCGTGCTCCGCGGGCCCGGGGCCCACGGCGGGAACGAAGATCCGTTTGTCGAAGTCGGGCTCGGAGGGCTTCGGGTTGCCGGTGCCGTCGACCTGCCCCATGAGGTTGCGGGCGGTCATCGGGGTGTCGGTCGCGCCGGGGGACCGGTTGAAGCCGTTCATCTGCCAACGGACGCGGGCGGCTTCCCCCGCGTCTTTCTGGAGTGCGCGCAGGGCGTGGAAGGCGACGAGTCCGTCGTTCGCGCCGATCTGGACCCACAGGTCGCCGTTGCTGCGCTGCGCGTCGAGCCGGTCGGAGGAGAAGTCGGGCAGCGGGTCGAGGGCGGCGGGGCGGCGGGAGCCGAGGCCCGTGCGGTCGAAGAAGGAGTGTCCGAAGCCGAAGGTGACCGTGAGGGAGGACGGCCCGGCGTCGAGGGCGATACCGCTGTCGGCGGTCGGTGCGGTCTCGCCGGCCATGAGCCGCCGTGCGGTGTCGGACCAGCGACGCAGCAGCGCCGCGGCCTCGGCGCGGCCCGCTCCGGGGGCCAGGTCGAAGGCGACCACGTGTCCCTTGGCCTGTAGGGGCGTGGTGATGCCGGCCTGGTGGTCCCCGTGGAACGCCACCCGGGTGGCTCCCAAGGAGGACAAGGTCCCAGCCGCTCCGGTCGCCGAGCCACTGCCGGAATCGGCGAGCGAGGCGTGTGCGAGGGCGCCGCTCGCGCCGCCGAGGGCCAGGCCGGCCGCGCCTGCCGCGCCGACGGTGCCCAGCAGCCGGCGCCGGGAGATCTCGATGTCAGGGTTGCTCTCGGTCACGCTGGTCAGCCGATCTTCACGGTCTTCTGGACGGTGGTCTGGTCAATGTCGGACGTGCGGACGGTCACATCGATGCGCCATTCGCCGGCAAGCGGCAGTTGGACACCGGATGCGGTCCAGTGTCCGGGGGCGGCCTGCTCGGGGAGGACCGGCAGCGGGCCGATGTCCTGGGACGGGAGGGTGAAGGCGACCTTGATCTCGGGGAGGTCGAAGGGCTGCCCCTCGCCGGTGTCCGCCCAGAGGTGGAGCGTATTGGCGCCGACCCGGCCCGGGTCGAGCTCCAACCGGACGGAGCCCTTGCCCGTCGGACCGCCGGTGTCGAACGGCAGGGTGATCTTTACGGCGCGGTCGGGGACCGCGGTGGAAGCGTTGCTGCGGGACGCCTCCTGCTCCACGGTGCGTCCGGGTTCGGTGCTCGTGAGGATCGTGGTCACGACGAGCAGGACCACGGCGATCGCCGCTTCGGCGAGCACGGAGCGGCGCAGGCCCGCCCGGTCCGGGTCGGCGTCACGTACCCGCTTCTCGCGTGCGCTCTCCAGAGCGGCGCGCTGCCGGGCGAGCTGTGCGGCCCGCTCCGGGTCCGCCGGGACGGTGGTGGTGGGCTCTGTTTCACGTGAAACATCATCGGGTTCGGCTACCCGCGCGCCCACCTTCGCGTCGGCCTCCTCGAACGCGGCAGGAGCCTCGGCCAGCCGGGCGGTCCACTTCCGTGACAGGTAGGAGACGGCGAGGAGAACGACGACCAGGGCGACCTTGAGGAGCAGCAGTCGCCCGTACTCGGTGCCGGTCAGGGCGGACCAGCTGCCGGTCTGCCGCCAGGCCTGGTAGATGCCGGTAACGGCCAGGACCACCACGCTGACGAAGGCGAGCCGGGAGAATCGCCGGACCGCCGAGCGCTCGATCCCGGGCACCTTGTACAGGGCGACGAGCAGGGCGGAGAGGCCGCCCAGCCAGGTGGCCACGGCCATCAGGTGGAGGATGTCGACGGGCATGGCGAGGCCGGGCTGGATGCCGGTGGACGCGTGCTCGGAGAGGGCCCAGGTGGCTGCAATGCCACCGGAGACCACGGCCCCGCCGATGGTCAGGCCGAAGGTCAGGTCGTTGGTGTCCCTGGTCTCCTCCTCGGTCCCGGTGTCCTGCAGACGGCGCGCGAACACGCCGAAGAGGACCGCGACGAACAGGGCTGCCGCGCCCAGCAGCAGCAGCCGGGAGACCAGCGAGGCGCCTGTCTTGGTCTCCAGGACCGCCCTGAGCCCGTCCAGGTCGAAGACGTCGGTGAACCGGCCGGAGCCCGTGTAAGGGGTCCGGAGCACCAGCATCGTCAGGGTGGCTGCGGTCAGGGTGACCCAGGCCCGCACGACGAGCTTCTGGAGCGGCCGTTCGGCGGCGCCCCTGCGCCAACACAGCAGGATGAAGGCGGCGCCGCCCACCAGGGCGGTGAAGCCGGCGTAGGCGGCATAGCGGGCGATGCCGTAGGCGATTCCGACGGGCCCGCCGCCTGCTGCCGTGGCGGGGAGGGAGACCTCCGTGGCCGAGGGCGCGCCAATGGAGAAGGTGAACGCGCCGGAGACCGGGTGGCTGTCCGCCGAGACGGCCTGCCAGGCGACGGTATAGGTGCCGTCGGGTAGACCGGAGTGCAGGGCGGTGCCGTAGCGGATGCTGTTCCCGCTGCACATGTCGCGCAGTTCACCGGTGTCTACCCGTCGGCCCTGGGGGTCGAGGACACGAATCGAGTCGTCGCCCATGGCGACCTGCTCCGAGAAGGAGAGCGTGACCTGGGCGGGGGCCGTGGCGACCACCGCCCCGTCCGTGGGGTCGCTCGCGGTGAGTGCGGCGTGCGCCGTGGCCGGTGCGGCCGCGGTGAACAGGGTCGCCAGCAAGGCTGCGAGGACCAGCGCGAGCCGTGGCAGGAGTGCCGTGGCACGGGCGCGGGCCGCGGAGGGGGCGGTGACCGTCATGGCGTGTCAGTCCTCGGTCCGTCAGTGGCCGTGGTCGGCCGTGGAGGTCGGAGCCTGCGCGTTGTACGTGCGTTCCTTCACATCCAGCTCGACCTTGACGGAGCCGGCCTTCTCGAAGCGGAGCTCGACGGCGACCTTGTCGCCGACCTTGGGAGTGCTCTTGAGCCCCATGAACATGATGTGGTTGCCGCCGCGCTCCAGCCTCAGCTCGCCGTCCGCCGGCACGTCCATGGACTGGACCTGCTGCATCTTCTGGTCCTTGGTCTCGTGGATCTGGAGATCGTCGGAGAGGGGGGAAGTGGCGCTGATGAGCTTGTCGGGGTTCTCGCTCGGGTTGTCGATGACCATGAAGGCACCGGCCATCTTGTCGTTCACGGGCTGCGGCATGAAGGCGCCCTTGACGACCATCTTCGGTTCGGATTCTCCGGAGCAGCCGGATATGGCGAGCATCGCCGTCAGGGAGAGGGCGGCGGCGAGGGTACGGACGGTGCGGGTGTTCACGGGTTCTCCCCCTTGGCGAGCTTCGGCAGGTCCTTGGCGTAGTCCTCGACGGTCGTGCCCTCGCCGTAGAGGACGTAGCCCTCGTCGGTCTTGGGCGAGAACGCGATGACCTGCGCGCCGTGCATGGAGACGACGCTGCCGTCGGCCTCCTTCTTGGCCGGATCGATGCCGATGCCGAGGGTCCGTGCGGCCGCCTGGATGGTCGCGAAGTCCCCGGTGAGCCCGATAAAGGACGGATCCTGCGCCTTGAGCCACGCACCGAGGGATTCAGGGGTGTCCCGTTCGGGGTCAGTGGTGACGAAGACGACCCGGAGGTTGTCCTGGTCCTCCTTCGCGAGGTTCTTCTTGGCGACAGCGATGTTGCTCATCGTCAGCGGGCACACGTCGGGGCAGCTGGTGTAGCCGAAGTAGATGAGCGTCGGCTTGCCCTGGGTCTGCTCGCGGAGGTTCCACGGCTTGCCGGTGGTGTCCGTCAGGACGAGGTCCGGCTTGGTGAAGGGGCGATCCAGGACGGTGGCTGCCTTCTTTGCGTCCTGGCCGCCGGAGATCTGGGTGATCCCGCCGTTGTCCCTGGCGGGTTCACCGCCGCAGGCGGTGAGGGTGAGTACGGCAGCAGCGAGGAGCGCGGCGACCGTCACACGTGTGGTGCGCATGGAGAAATGTCCCTGGGATCGGGGATGTGGGGATGGGGATGGACGGAGCGGTGGCGCCCGCGGGCGCCACCCGTCAGGCGGAGCGGCGGCGCGAGGCGATACCGAAGGCGACACCGCCGAGTCCGACGACGATGCCGGCGATGCCGAGGGCGCGGGCGGTGGTGTCGGATCCGTGGCCGGCGGAGGCCTCGTCGTGGCCGTGGCCCGCTTCCTTGTCGGCGTTCTTCGCCTCGTCGGCCTTGGCACCGGCGTGGTGGTCATCGCCCTTGGCGGCCGTCAGCTTCAGTACGGGGGCCGGGGTCTGCGGTTCCGCGGCGCCTTCCTTGGCCTCCTCGATCCAGCGCACGACCTCGTCGTTGTCGTAGGTCTGGATCGCCTTGAAGACCATCTGGTCGGCGTTCTCCGGGAGCTTGCCGACCGAGACGGGGAACTGCTGGAACATGCCCGGACCGATCTTGCCGCCTGACCAGGTCACCTTGGTGACGACCTCGTTGACCTGCTTGCCGTGCACCGTCAGGGGCTTGTCGAGCTTCGTCCTCTCGACGTTCACGGTCCAGCCGGGGACGTCCTGCGGCATCACGGACGTGAGGGGCTGGTCGACCGGGAAGTTGACCTCGAGCTGCGTGGTCGAGGCGTTGTCGCGTTCGTTGGGGACCTTGAAGTTGAGCGTCGCGTACCCGCCCTTGGCGGCGTCGCCGATCGGCTGCACGCCCACGTGCGCGAAGGCGGTGCCGGAGAGGACGAGGACGGAGCCGGCGGCGAGGGCGGCGGCGAAGGAGACGCGAGAGGTCTTCATGACAGAAACACTCCACGGAAGCAGTGGCGGCGGTGGCTCCGCGCACGGGCGCGCGCGGAGTACGCGGCACCGGTGCTCCCCTTGTGTGCCCAGGGGAGGCGGATGCCGCTTCAGGCTGCGAGGGCGAACGCCGCGGGCGGCCCGCGGCGGATCACCGTGTGCTGGAGTGCTACCCGGCCCGTGCACGCCGCGGGCTCGTTTCCGGTCCGGCGGCCGGTCCGCGGGGTGCGGGCGGGCGCGCCGAGTCCGGCGCCGAGGGCGCGTACGAACGTCAGCGCGGCGCGCAGCGAGCGCATCGGAGCCGTGTCGGCGGTGAGCCGGGACAGCTCGACGAGCCGGAAGAGCGCGGCGTCGCCCCGGCCGAGCAGCCAGCCGGCGACGAGTGCGGCCAGCAGGTGCCCGAGCAGCATGGCCGGGCTGAGCAGGCCGGTCTCGGGTGCCGTGGTGACGGCGTGGGCCACGTGCACGCTGTGGCCCTGTCCCGTGGCCTGCTCGGCCAGGGCGGACGGGTCCAGGCCGGCGGATTCCAGGATCCGGCGGGCGTCGGACGGGCTCAGGGGTACGGAATTGCCCCCGCACACCAGCCGGGCGGCGAGTTCCGCGAGGGAGCCGTCAGCGGCGCCGCCGGGTGTCCCCACCGCTGCGGTGCTGTGCTGGCCGAGGCCGAACAGCGCGTGCAAGGAGAGCTGCCCGGCGGCGAGCCCGGCGGCCAGGCCGGGCAGCGCCCGGCGGCGCCCCGCGAGCGGGGCGGCGACGGCGAAGACCGCGAGGAAGCCGATGCAGAGGGCCCACCACGGCACGGTGGCGCAGGACGCGAGGG
This sequence comes from Streptomyces sp. NPDC058880, assembly GCF_042742535.1. Lineage (NCBI taxonomy): Bacteria > Bacillati > Actinomycetota > Actinomycetes > Kitasatosporales > Streptomycetaceae > Streptomyces > Streptomyces sp. NPDC058880. The sequence goes on along the minus strand of NZ_JBHYMC010000005.1, from coordinate 44,374 downwards.
CGTGCCCGGCCGCGGACAGCACGACACAGACCGCGGTGAACACCGCGGCCCGGATGAGCCGGAGGCCGGCTCCGGCGTGCGTCGCGTGGGGGTCAGACATGGCCGGGACATCATCGCACTGCGCTGACACCTTCCTTACGGCAGGTCCGGAAGATCCGCATCCGCCGGACGTGTGCACGGAGGTCTCGGACGGCCGCGGGGCGCTTACGGCCCCTCCCGGGCGGCAATAGGTAACCGTATGAGCATCTGGTGGTCTCTCCACTTGAGGCGCGAAGCCGCGAGCGTGTCGCTCGCTAGGCGGCTGTTGCTGCGGACGATGGAGACCGCGGGGGTGGACGCGGACATCTCCTTCGATCTCTCGGTGGCCCTGAGCGAGGCCTGCGCGAACGCGGTGGAGCACGGCGGGGGCGGCAACATCCCGGACGAGACCGAGGCCGAGGCGTACCACGTCACCGCCTATCTGGACGGGGACTGCTGCCACATCGAGGTGACCGACTCCGGGCCCGGATTCCCGCCCGCCACGGTGGCCTGCCGCAGACCGGCCCTGGCCGAACACGGCCGGGGCCTGCACCTGATCGCCGAGCTCTCCGATCACGTCCGCTTCCGCAACCGGCCGGGCCGGGGCGCCGTGGTGAGCTTCGACAAGATGCTGAAGTGGCGTGACGACGCGCTGCTGAAGGTGTCGTAGTACGACGGTGGGCGGTAGATACGACGGCGGGCGGGACCTCGTACGAGATCCCGCCCACCGACACGTACTGCGGCGCGGACACCGGTCCTTCGGGCCTCGGCCGTTGCGGCCTCGGTCCGCTCGGCGTCAGCCCTTCAGGCGCGCCATCCAGGCCTCGACGTCGGTCGAGGTGCGGGGCAGCCCGGCCGACAGGTTCCGGTTGCCGTCCTCGGTGACCAGGATGTCGTCCTCGATGCGGACGCCGATGCCGCGGTACTCCTCGGGCACGGTCAGGTCGTCGGCCTGGAAGTAGAGCCCCGGCTCCACGGTGAGGCACATGCCCGGCTCCAACGTTCCGTCCACGTACGCCTCGGTGCGCGCGGCCGCGCAGTCGTGGACGTCCATGCCGAGCATGTGGCCGGTTCCGTGCAGGGTCCAGCGGCGCTGCAGACCGAGCTCCAGGACACGCTCGACCGGGCCTTCCAGCAGCCCCCATTCGACGAGCTTCTCGGCCAGTACGTGCTGGGAGGCGTCGTGGAAGTCGCGGAACTTCGCGCCCGGCTTCACCGCGGCGATGCCGGCTTCCTGGGACGCGTAGACCGCGTCGTAGATCTTGCGCTGGATGTCGGTGTACGTGCCGCTGATCGGCAGCGTGCGCGTGACGTCCGCGGTGTAGAGGGAGTGGGTCTCCACACCGGCGTCCAGCAGCAGCAGGTCACCGGAGCGGACGTCCCCGTCGTTGCGCACCCAGTGCAGGGTGCAGGCGTGTGCGCCGGCGGCGCAGATCGAGCCGTAGCCGACGTCGTTGCCCTCGACGCGGGCGCGCAGGAAGAAGGTGCCCTCGATGTAGCGCTCGGACGTGGCCTCGGCCTTGTCGAGAACCTTCACGACGTCCTCGAAGCCGCGGACGGTGGAGTCGACGGCCTTCTGCAGCTCGCCGATCTCGAACGCGTCCTTCACGGCGCGGGCCTCGGAGAGGTAGACGCGCAGCTCCTCGTCGCGTTCCTTGGTCACCTTGTCGGTGAGGGCGGACTCGATCACCGCATCGTGGCCGCGCACGGCGCGGACCGGGCCCTCGGCCTCGGTGAGGGCGGCGGCGAGCTCGCGCACGTCCTGGGCCGGGATGCCGAGGAGTTGCTCGGCCTCGGCGAGGGAGTGGCGGCGGCCGACCCACAGCTCGCCCTGGCCGGACAGCCAGAACTCGCCGTTGGCCCGGTCGGAGCGCGGCAGCAGGTAGATGGTCGCGGTGTGACCGCTCGCCCCGGCCGGCTCCATGACCAGGACGCCGTTCTCGGTCTGGTCGCCGGTCAGGTACGCGTACTCCGTCGAAGCGCGGAAGGGGTACTCGGTGTCGTTCGAGCGGGTCTTCAGACGGCCTGAGGGGACGACCAGGCGCTCACCGGGGAAGCGCTCGGACAGCGCGGCACGCCGGGCCGCGGTGTGCGCGGCCTGCGCGATCGGCTCCAGACCGCGCAGCTCGGTGTCGGCCCAGCCGGTGCGCATGTTCTCGGCGAGTTCGTCGCTGACGCCCGGGTACAGAGCGTTTTTGCGCTGCTTGTGCGTCTTCTTGGGCTGCTCTTCTTCCGGGGTCTCCGGGGTGAGCTCGTCAGCCACGTCTTCTCCTCAGCTACGACGGTACGGACCTGGGTGTGGACCTCACCCATCGTATGCGTGTACGGGGAAGGCGTGGTCCGGATCGTGCGGGTTGTCACGGTCCGGGCCGCGCGGCGGATCACTCGAAGCGGGCTGCGAGCAGCACGATGTCCTCGGGGGCGTCGGCCGGCCGCCCGTCGGGCAGCACGGTCCGCAGGATGTGGTCGCACAGGGTCTCCGGGTCCTCCCGGGCGGCTCGGGGCGCCCCTGCGGCTGCCGCGTGCAGACGGGCATAGGCCCGGTCCATCGGGTCGCCGGTGTGGTGGAGCAGCCCGTCGGTGTAGAGAAGCACCGTTTCTCCGGGTGCGGGTTCGATCTCCATGCTCGGCGCCTCCCAGCAGGACAACATGCCCAGGGGGGCGGAGAGCGAGGTCTCCACGTACTCCGTGCGGTGCTCGCCGACGACGAGCGGCGGGGTGTGTCCGGCCCCCGCCAAGATGATCTTGCTGTCCCGGTCGTCGCTCTGCTGCCCCCCGGCGGGCTCGCAGTAGGCGAAGAGCGCGGTGGCCGAGCGGGCGGGTTCGGTCAGCCGGAGCAGCAGTTCCAGGTCGGACAGGACGGCGACCGGATCCTCGCCCTCCATGACGGCGTAGGCGCGCAGGGACGCGCGCAGCCGTCCCATGGCGGCGACGGCGCTCGGGCCGGATCCGGTGACGGAGCCCACGGCCAGTCCCAGGGCGCCCTCCGGCAGCGGCAGCGCGTCGTACCAGTCGCCCCCGCCGAGCGGTCCCGTGTGGTGGCGTGCCGCGAGCTGGATCCCGGGGATCCGGGGGAGCCGGCTGGGCAGCAGTTCCTCCGCGACGGTGGCCAGCCGGGTGCGGGATCGTTCCACCTCCAGCATGCGGGCCAGGTGCTCGGCGGCGTGCCGCACGTACAGCCCGGCCAGATCGCGCTGGCGGTCGCTGGGTTCGGCCTGTTCGTCGTAGAGCCACACGGCGGCGCCGAGTCGGCCGGTGGCCTCGGCGGTCAGGGGGAGTGCGTAGCTGGCGGCGTAGCCGAGCCGGGCGGCGACCTCGCGGTGACGGGGATCCACGGGGGCGGCGAATCCGCCGGCCCCGGGGGGCGCGTCCGGTTCGGGAAGCACTTCGGAGCCGCCCTGGGCGTCGGGCAGTCCGTCGAGGATCCGCCCGTAGCGGGTCGCGCTGCGGGGCACGGTCTCGATGTGGCCCAGTTCGGCGTGTCCGAGGCCGAGTCCGATGGTGGCGGTGGGGCCCAGCCCGTCGGAGGGCTCCAGGACGATCAGGCCGCGACGGGCGCCGACGAGTGCGGCGCCGGCGCGCAGGAACTCGCTGAGGGAGGTGTCGAGGTCGTCGGCGCGGGCCAGGCGCTCGGTGAGCTCGTGCAGGGTGGTGAGGTCCGAGACCATGCCTGCCAGCCGGTCCTGGATGAGGCTGCCCGGTGCGGTCGGAGGGGCCGCCGCGGGAGTGGTCCGGGCGGGCGGGGGTGCCGCAGTGTGCGGTGACGTGGTAACTGCTGGATCGATTCCAGCCACTTTCGGCAGATGCGGGGCGCTCATGGCGTCCGCCTTTCCACCTGGTGCGATTCGCCAAATAGCATTGCAAACCCCCAGACCGTGCTGCGCCGCCATCAAGGAATCCACATCTACACGCACACACGGAGGCATGTCCAGCATTGCCCAGGTGGGAATCCTGGTGTCCATGAGACGGCAACTCACTGTCGGGCCAAGGCTAGAACTTGGCCGGAAAAAGCTGGACGCGATCGGTTTTTGAGGTCGACTGGACGAGCTCCGCAGGGGGGTCGGGTACGTACTCGGTGGTGGCCGAGGGCAGTTGACGTACCGGGAACCACTCGGTCGCGGTCTGTCGTCCTCAGCGGCGGCAGCCGGTCTCGGCAGTCGGCGCGGGTCGCGCTCCACCCCCGCCGGACGTTTGATGGACCCGTAAGAACTGTACGAACCGTGTGATCCTGCCCCTGGCGAACAGTGACGCGAAACCTGTACGTGTGGTGAGACACCGATCACATGGTGTGATGTGGCCCTCGACGTTCAACGGAAAGGAACGAGCGCTCATGCGCGAGATCCTCGGAAGGCGTCTCCAGCGGCTCCGCGATCGCCTGCAATCCCTGCGCCCCGACCGGGGGGAGAGCGGCAGTGCCTCCGCTCTCCCCGAAGCGGCGCTCACCTGCGCCACCACATGGCAGTGGCCCGTCCTGCCCGGCGTCGGCCGGTCCGGTACGGACGGAACCCGCTGCGCCTGTCCCGACCCCGACTGCGTCGTCCCCGGCGCCCACCCCTTCGACCCGGGTCTGCTCGCAGCCTCCACCGATCCCCGCATGGTGTCCTGGTGGTGGACCAACCGGCCCACCGCACCCGTCCTGCTGGCGACCGGCGGGACCGCCCCGTGCGCCGTGAGCCTTCCCGCCGGTGCGGCCGCGCGGGCCGTCGTACGCCTGGAGGCGCAGGGCCTGAGGCTCGGGCCGGTCGTCGCCACGCCGACCCGGTGGGCGCTGCTCGTGGCGCCGTACTCGCTGGAGCGGCTCGGGGAACTCCTGTACGCCAAAGACCACGTGCCCGCCTCTCTCCGGTTCCACGGTGAGGGCGGCTACCTGCTGCTGCCGCCGTCCGCCGCGTCCAGTGGCGGCCGCGTCCGATGGGAGCGCGAACCGCGTGCGCTGCCGCAGTGCCCGCCCGGTCCGAAGTCCCCTGGCCTGCGGCCGCCGCCGACCGCGGGGGTGAAGCTCTGGCTGCCCGATGTCGAGGTGGTCGTGGACGCGTTGGTCGAGGCGAGCAGCAGCGCGCCCGGTGGCGGAAGCCGGCTCGCGTACTGACCTGCGGGGTCCCCGAAGATCACTCGTACGGGTGCCAGTGGGGCGAGTTTCCAAGGGAATTGGGCGCGGGGATCTCCGCGCCCCTTTCCCGCGTCGCTATCTTCGGCGAATGAATCTCCGCCTGATCGGTATCGGCGCCGGTGTGCTGATCATCCTGTCGCTCCCGCTCGCCGGTGCGATCGCCGGGCCTGATTTTGCCGGTCAGGACGACGGAAAGAGCGGCGGCCTGTTCACGAGCCTGGGCCTTTCGGAGCCCGCCCGTACCTCGTCCGTGCCGGTCGGGCGCCCGGCGGAACCGGCCGGGACCGGGCGCTCGGGCCCGGCGGAGCAGCCCCGTACGGATGCCCGATGCGGCCCCGAGGTGTCCTCGCCCTACGGAGTGGAGGCGCAGACGTGCGTCATGGCGAGCGAAAGCCAGACGTGGGGCAGGAGTTACTACAGGAACGCGAGTGGTCAGGCGCTGGACGCCGTGCTGACGGTGATGGGGCCGGCCGGGCGCACGGTGCAGATCCGCTGCTCGGTCGGTGCCGGTGACGAGCCCGGTCTGTGCGAGACGCCGAAGGAAGACTCCGCCGGGGGGTTGGAGAGTTACTCCGCAGTTGCGGAGTTTGCAGTTCCGGATGATGAAGGGAAGCTGCTCTTGCGGTCCGGGAGCAACTCACCGGCACCGGCTGACGGTTGAACACCGCCCTGAATAGAAGGGCCCGGTCGCTGGCGACGGGGGATGCACCAGCGACCGGGCTACAAGAACGGTAACAAGAGATCGCCTGTTCGCAAATTCGATCTCTGATATTCAGACACCGATTTGCAGACGATTAACGGGAGTTGTGACCCCGGTCACCGACTCCGCGCGTCCGGGCTGCGTCAGCTCAGGGTCACCTGGCGGTTGGTGAGACCGCCGCGCGCCCGGCGCTCCTCGGCGGTCAGCGGAGCGTCCGCGGCCAGTGCCTTGGCCAGCCGCTCCGCGAACTCCGCCGCCGGCTTCTCGACGTCGTCGGCCGTCACCCCGGTCGGCAGATCCCAGACCGGGACCATCAGGCCGTGGGCGCGGAAGGAACCGACGAGCTTGGTGCCCTCGCCGAGCGAGGACGTGCCGGCCGCATGCAGCCGCGCGAGGGCGTCGAGGAGCTTTTCCTCGGGGTGCGGCATGACCCAGCGCAGGTGGTTCTTGTCCGGGGTCTCGCACCAGTAGGCGGCGTCGACGCCGGTCAGCTTGACGGTGGGGATGGCGGCCGCGTTGGCGCGCTCCAGTGAGGCGGCGATCTCCGGCGACGCGTTCTCGCCGCCCTCGGATTCCGGAATCCAGAATTCGAAGCCGCTGTGCACAACCGGCTCGAAACCGCCGTCGGTGTCCAGGAGATCCTGAAGTCGGGGGCCCTCGGCGGGTACGCGGCGGGCAGTGACCGGAGTTCCCGGCTCCGCGACGAGTGCGCGCTCCAGGGTGTCGGCCAGGTCGCGGCTCAGGTCTCCGGTGGACGTCTCGTTCTGCAGGCCGAGCAGGACCGACCCGTCCTCGCGGCGCAGCGCCGGCCAGGCCATGGGCAGCACGGTCACCAGCGTGACGGAGGGGACGCCGTCGGGCAGACCGCCCTTCAGCGACAACGGGATGGTGGCCGCGGGCACGAGTTCGCGCAGCGCGACCCAGTCGCACTCGCCCGGCAGACCCTCGAACGGCCGCCGGACGTGCTCGGTGACGGCGTGCGCGGCGGCGGCGCCGTGACAGGCCTTGTAACGGCGCCCGGATCCGCAGGGGCAGGGCTCACGCGCCCCGACAACGGGGATCTCGCCGTTGCTGAGCTGCGGCTTTGCAGACTTGGTTGCGGGGCGCTTCTTGGCCATCGTGCGTGTCTCCCGGTTGCGGCGGTACGGCGTCGGTCTGGGCGCGAGCCTAGCCGTTCGTACCGCCGGAACCGGTGGGGTGCGGCCGGGAGCACGGTCGGCGTGCGCTCCCGGACGGCCGCCTGTTCGGATGGCCGGTGCTGCTGTGCTGATGTCGGTGCGGTCACGGGTCCCGGTCCGGGGAAGATCCCGACTTCCGGGCCCGCGGGGTCAGACGTCGAGATCGTCGAATGCCGTGCTGAAGTCGATCGCCGGGGGCGCAACGCGCGTAGCGAAATCCTCGTGCCGGGGCCCGCAGGCAACGATTACCCAGACGGTGACCTCACCCGCCGCTCCGTCCCGGACACCCCAGTCCTGGGCGAGGGCGCTGATGATGTTCAGCCCCCGGCCGCCGCGCGCGGTGACCGAGGGCGTCGAAGGAACAGGCCGGGTGGGCCCACCCCCGTCCGTGACCTCGACCATCAGCCGCCCCGCTCCGTCGACGCGCCACGCGGCGCGTATCTCCCCCTCCCCGACTTCCCGAGCGCCCAGCGGCCTGCCATGTCGGCAGGCGTTGCTGAGCAGTTCGGAAAGGATCAGTACGGCATCGTCCACGACCGAATCGGCCACCCCGCTGATGCGCAGTTGTGCGCGCATCCGGTGTCTGGCCTCACCCACGCCCGCAGGACCATGGCGTACGTCCATGCACGACGACGTGGGCACTTCTTGTGCCACCACCAACGCCACCCCCGGAACCTCCTTAGCCCCACGCATGGTCTGGATGCCCTCTTGGCCTGGACCGGAAACCGCCGAACCAGACCGCTCTGACGCATTCGTGTCGGCCGAATACGGTACGGATGCGCCGGTGTACGCCCTGTGATGGATGGGGTGAGGGTGGGGGGTGTGCAAATCGGGACGTCAGCGACCCAGTTGGGACAGAACTTGACGCGGTCTGTTCGTAATGATCGCTTCCACACCCAGATCCGCGCAGAGCTGAACGTCTTCTGGATCGTTCACCGTCCACACGTGAACGGAATGGCCCGCGTCCTGAAGCCTGCGGATGAAGCCGGGGTGATTGCGGACGATCCGGATCCCGGGGCCGGCGATCGCCACTCCAGCCGGCAGCCGTCCGTCGCGCATCCGGGGTGAGATGAACTGCATGAGGTACACCGTCGGGATCGTCGGCGCGGCGGCCTGCACCCGGTGCAGGGAGCGCGCGGAGAAGCTCATGACCCGGACCGGGTGCGGGCCCTCGGGCGGCGCGGCGTCCAGACCGAAGCGCCTGAGGAGGGAGAGCAGGCGCTCTTCCACTTGTCCGGCCCAGCGCGTCGGGTGCTTGGTCTCGATCGCGAGCTGTACGGGCCGTCCGGTGTCCGCGACCAGCTCCAGAAGGCGCTCCAGGGTGAGGACCGAGGTGCGCTCGGGGTCGGCGTCCCAGTCGGGGGATTCCTCACGGTCTTTCCAGGAGCCGAAGTCGAGGGCGGCGAGATCGGCCAGCTCCAGGGCGGAGACGGCGCCGCGGCCGTTCGAGGTGCGGTTCACCCTGCGGTCGTGGACCAGGACCAGATGGCCGTCGGCGGTGAGCCTGACATCGCATTCGAGGGCGTCGGCGCCGTCCTCGATAGCCTTGCGGTAGGCGGCCAGGGTGTGCTCGGGGGCGTCCTCCGAAGCGCCGCGGTGGGCGACGACCTGGATGGTGCGCGGCATTGCGTGGGTCACCGGGTCATGGTGCCACCGTCAGCCCTCTGGTGGTCGGGTCGAGCCCTGCGAGTGCATCCGAAATGTCGGACATAAGGAATGGGGGGAGATGCACAGGTCCGGCTTACAGTGCTCTGACGGGGCATGGGAAAGGCTTTGTCCTGGAACTTGTACGGCATGTCGAACGTTCAGCCGGATCGATATCGCCGGATTTCTGCAGTTGTGCGTGACGAGGAGAGAGAGCTGTGAGCACCGAGAACGAGGGCACCGCGGCCCCCACACCCTCCGCGGCCCCGTCCGTGACCCCTGCTCAGGGCTCCGAGACGGCGCCGGCGGCCTCCACGCCCGCTCCGCAGCCGGACCACGCCCCGCAGGACGCCGCCCCGGGCGTGCCGCCGGCCCCGTCCGCGGCGCCCGCACCGGCGCCCGCCGCCGGTGAGCACGTGACCCAGCAGCTTCCGCCGACGCCTGCGCCGGGCACCGGAGCGACCGAGCAGATCCCACCCCCGCCCGCCCCGCAGGCCCCTGCCTACGGCCAGGCCCCCGCCCCGGCCGCGCACGGGGCCGAGGGCTGGCCTCCCCCGCCGCCCACCGTGCCGGCGTACGGTGCGGGCGGTGCGGGCGGCGGTCCGGTCTGGGGCGCTCCCCCGGCCGCCGACGGCTATCCCGCGCCCAAGCCGAAGGGCAGGGGTGGCCTGATCGCGGCCGTGCTCGTGGCGGCCCTCCTCGCGGGCGGCATCGGCGGCAGCGTCGGCTATTGGGCCGCCGAGCGCAGCAACAACGGCACCGGCTCGACCACGATCAGCGCGGCCAACACCCCGAAGGACCTCAAGCGCGAGGCCGGCTCCATCGCCGGGCTCGCTGCCGGCGCACTGCCCAGCGTGGTCACCATCGAGGCTTCGGCCGGAGACGGTGAGGGGGGCACCGGCACCGGCTTCGTCTACGACCAGCAGGGCCACATCCTCACCAACAACCACGTCGTGGCCTCCGCTGTGAACGGCGGCAAGCTCTTCGCGACCTTCTCCGACGGAAAGCGGTACGACGCCGAGGTGGTGGGCCGTGCCCAGGGCTACGACGTCGCCGTGCTGAAGCTGAAGAACCCGCCGGCCGGCCTGAAGCCGCTGGCCCTCGGCGACTCCGACAAGGTCGCGGTCGGCGACGCCACGATCGCGATCGGTGCCCCGTTCGGGCTGTCCAATACGGTCACCACCGGCATCGTCAGCGCCAAGAACCGCCCGGTCGCCTCCGGTGACGGCACCGGCAGCAAGAACTCGTACATGAGCGCGCTGCAGACGGATGCCTCGATCAACCCGGGCAACTCCGGCGGGCCGCTTCTGGACGGTCGCGGCGCCGTCATCGGCATCAACTCCGCCATCCAGTCGGCCGGGAACGGCGGCTTCGGTGGCGGCCAGGCCGGCTCCATCGGGCTCGGCTTCGCTATCCCGATCAACCAGGCCAAGAACGTGGCCGAATCCCTGATCAAGACGGGCAAGCCGGTCTACCCGGTGATCTCGGTCTCCGTGGACCTCCAGGCCAAGACCGAAGGCGCGAAGATCTCCGAGCAGGGTGCCGCCGCCAACGAGCTCGTCGACCCCAACGGTCCGGCCGGCAAGGCGGGCCTCAGGCCGGGCGACGTCATCACGGCCTTCGGCGGCAAGCCGGTCGACAGCGGTCCGACCCTGATCAGCATGATCTGGACCTACAAGCCCGGCGACACGGTGAAGCTCACCTACCTGCGCGACGGCAAGCCGACCACCGTCGACATCACGCTCGGCTCCAGGATCGGCGACAAGTAGCACTACCGGCCACGGCGGTGGCTCAATGGCGAGGGCCGTGGGCGCGATTGCGCCCACGGCCCTCCAACGTCCGCTTATGCTTCGCTGGTGTTCGATTCTCGGCACATACGTACGTTCCACGCCGTGGTCGCCGCCGGCTCGTACTCGGCGGCCGCGCGCGTGCTGGGCTACACCCAGCCCGCCATCACCCAGCAGATGAAGGCGCTCGAACGCGCTGTCGGCACCCCGCTGTTCACCCGTGTCGGCCGCAGGATGCAGCTCACCGAGGCCGGGGAGTCCCTCTCCCGGCACGCCGAGACCATCCTCGGCAACCTCTCGGCCGCCGAGGCCCAGCTGCGGGCATACGCCCGCCTGCGCACCGGCCGGGTCAGGCTGTGCGGCTTCCCCAGCGCCAACGTCACCCTTGTCCCGGAAGCCCTGAGCGGCCTGGCCAAGGACCACCCGGGCATACAGGTGGAGCTACTGGAGGGAGAGCCCCCGGAGTCGCTGCGGCGGCTGGAGCGCGGCGAGTGCGACATCACCCTCGCCTTCACCTATCCCGGCCTGCACGAGGAGGTACCGGGGGACGTCGCCGAGGTCAGGCTGCTGGAGGACCAGCTGACGGTGCTGCTCCCGACCGGGCACCCGCTGGCCCGGCGCCGCGCCGTGCACCTGGCCGACCTCGCCGAGGAGCGGTGGATCGCAGGCTGCCCACGCTGCAGGGCGAACCTGCTACACGAGTGCGCGGAGCTGGGCTTCGTGCCCGACATCCGCTTCGCCACCGACGACAACCTGGTGGTGCAGAGCCTGGTGGCCCAGGGCCTGGGTGTGGCGATGATGCCCGCGCTGGTCCTGCCCTCGCTCTCGCTGAGCCGGGTCTGCGGACGCGCGCTCCAGCCGGCCGCCCGCCGGCACATCGCCGCGTACGTCTACCGGGACCACCTGCGGATCCCGGCAACGGCCGTGGTGCTGAGCGCACTCAAGCAGGTGGCCTCCAACCGGGTCGGCTGCTGACCAATCCATAAGCACTGCTTGGGATTTCGGGTAAAAACTGTCGTTGGACGCAATGGAACGGCGCCCGCACGCTGCCCGTATGACCACCACCACACCGGCCCGTACCACCACGAGGATGGCCGCCCTCATCAGTGAGATCCGCACGGTCGTGGAGCGGGGACTGGCCCCCGACCTCACCGCCTATCTCGTGGGCGAAAGGCTCGCTCCCCACCTCGGTGCGACCGACCTGCTGACGCCGACACAGCAGGAGGGCGATGCGGAGCGGTACCGGCAGCACATCCTGCACGCGGAGCCCGACGGCAGTTTCTCCGTGGTGGCGCTGGTGTGGCTTCCCGGGCAGGAGACCTGCATCCACGATCACGTGTCGTGGTGCGTGGCCGGGGTGCACCAGGGCGAGGAGAGCGAAAGCCGTTTCCGCCTCGCGCCCGGTGCGGGTCCTGCTCGCCTGGTGGCGACGGAGACCGTGGTCAACGCCCAGGGTGAGGTCTGTGGATTCGCGCCGCCCGGCGATATCCACCAGGTACGCAACTCCTGTTCCACCACGGCGATATCGGTGCACGTGTACGGCGCTGACGTGTCCCGGCTGGGGACCAGCATCCGTCGCGTCTACCAGCTTCCCGTCGGCTGATGGCCCTCCTCCATCGCCCACAGGGCAAGGTGGTTCGGCATGTTTCACGTGAAACATCCACGCTTTGGCCCGGGTTGGTGCTGGCGGCTGGAGGAGCCCTGGCCGCCTGGTGCGTCCATCGCCTCATACCGGCCGTACCGATGCTGACTGCGTCAGTGGTGCTGGGCATCGCGATGGCTCACTTCCCCGGACCGCGGAGCCTCGTACGGGGAGCCGGGCGAGCAGGCCTCTCCCTGGCCGGGCGGCGGCTCATGCGGATCGGCATCGTCCTGCTGGGCCTCGGCCTGGGGCTGGACCAGGTGCTCCGTCTGGGCTGGGTCACGGTGGCCATGGTGGTCGGGGTGGTCGCGGCCACGTTCTTCGGCACCCTCTGGATGGGCCGCAGGCTGGGACTACCGGGCGACCAGCCGCTGCTGATCGCCACGGGGTACTCGATCTGTGGAGCCTCCGCGATCGGCGCCGTGAGCCAGGTTTCGGGCAGTGACGAGGAGGACGTGGCCGCCTCGGTGGCACTGGTCACCCTGTGCGGAACCCTCGCCATCGCCGTACTGCCCCTCCTCCAGGACCCGCTGATGCTCTCCGACCAGGCCTTCGGGAGGTGGGTCGGCGCCGGTGTGCACGACGTCGGCCAGGTGGTGGCAACCGCGCAGACGGCGGGCCCGGACGCCCTGGGCGAGGCGGTGCTGGTCAAGCTGATGCGGGTGGCCCTGCTCGCCCCTCTGGTGGCGGCCGTCGCCTTCTCGGTACGGGCCCGGCGGCGCGGCATGCGCACGTCCTCGGGGCGACGGCCCGCCCCGGTGCCGCTCTTCGTGGCCGGGTTCCTGGCCGCGGCCGCGCTGCGCGCCACAGGCGTGCTGCCCGACGTCGCCCTGGAATGGGCGCGCACCGCGCAGGAGGCACTGCTGGCGGCGGCCCTGTTCGGCCTGGGGAGCGCAGTCCACCTGCCGACGCTGGCCCGGACCGGTGGGCGTGCCGCAGCGCTGGGACTGGGGGCGTGGGTGGTCGTCGCCGTGGCCTCGTACGCGGGCGTGATGCTCACCGTATGACGCTGCAACGGCCGGGAGTTGGACATTTCCTGGCCGGAACCTACCGAACGTTCCGACTGTCCGATGACATTGATGCGGGGCCGTGCCACTCTGCCCCGACAAAGCCGCACCCCGTACGACGCGCCACGCACAGCCGATCCGCACCGACCGCTCTTCACCCCCACCCTGCCCGGCTCCGACCGGTCCGGGCACGGCAGAAGGAGTCATGCGTGAATCGTCATCGCACGGCCTTGTCCGTCCTGCTCTCGGTGGGCGCCCTGTTCGCGGGTGCCCTGACGGCGGCCACACCCTCGATCGCGGCGGACGCCAGCACGTCCTTCCGGCAGCAGCACACCCAGGGCTTCTGGACCGCCGAGCGGATGCGGGGGGCCACCCCGCTCGACGTCACGGCGGTCCCCGGCGCGGGCCGCATCTCCACTGCGGCCTCCGCCGCCTCGGCGGCCCCCACGGCCATCGCCCCGACTGCTGCCGCGACCGCCGCGTCGCCCACGGCCTTCCCGCAGGCGGGCGGGGCCTGGACGGGTGGCGGCGCGGTCGTGAAGACCTCGGGCCGGGTCTTCTTCACGATGGGCAGCCGCACCGCCTCCTGTTCCGGCAACTCGATCACCAGCGCCAACGGCAGCACGGTGATGACGGCCGGCCACTGCGTGAAGTACCAGGGCGCCTGGCACACGAACTGGGTCTTCGTGCCCGCCTACAGCAACGGATCCGCGCCCTACGGCCAGTGGTCGGCCACCAAGACCTTCGCCACCGACCAGTGGGCGGCCAGCGAGGACATGAACATGGACGTCGGTCTCGCCGTCGTCGCCCCGCTGAACGGCCGGACCCTCAGCCAGGCCGTCGGCGCGCAGGGCGTCCTCTTCAACGGCGGCTACAACAAGAGGATGTACTCCTTCGGCTTCCCCGCGGCGGCCCCCTACGACGGCACGAAGCTGGTCTACTGCAGCGGCAACAGCGGCAAGGACTTCCTCCTCACCCGGGACCACAGCCTGGGTTGCAACATGACGGGCGGCTCCAGCGGCGGCCCCTGGTTCCAGGACTTCAACGAGACCACGGGTCTCGGTACCCAGGTTTCGGTGAACAGCTTCGGCTACAACTTCCTGCCGAACCGCATGTACGGCCCGTATCTCGGCAACGAGGCGAAGGCTGCCTACGACAAGGCGCAAACCTCCTGATCCGACAGTCGCCCCGCCACCCCCACCTGGCCGGTACTCTGTACCGGCCAGGTGGGTTGCCCGAGCGGCCTAAGGGAACGGTCTTGAAAACCGTCGTGGCAGCGATGTCACCGTGGGTTCAAATCCCACACCCACCGCAGATGAACGGCCCCTGACCAGGAGATATGGTCAGGGGCCGTTTGGTGGTGCGGACATCGTCCGTGGCTGCTGACACCCTTGGTTCCCCGCCATGACGGGCACGCATGGGGTACGAGAGCAGCGCTCGCAGGGCCCCGCACGCCCAAATCTCAGCAGCGCCGGACCACTGCACTGTGCGATCTTGCCAGCATGAGCGAGACGCCCCCCGCCTCCGTAACTGTCGCTGACGGCGAGATCTTTGCTGGCCGTATCCTGCCGGGCATCAAGGCCATCCGAGAGCATCTCGGATGTTCTCTTCAAGAGGCGCTCCTGACCTTCCATGAGCGGTACGAAGTCCTTCAGTGTGAACAGCCCGAGACGTTCGCCGTGGCGCCCGATGAGTACTGGACCGGCTTCTACTCCTGAGACGGAGGGCCAGCCCCCTGCTTCTGCCCACGTACGGGCCAGTTCGTGGGCCAGGACCAGGGTGCTAGACCTGCGTGCCTCCGGCGTTGCGTCGCCGCGCCCACGAAGCGGAGCAGGGCCCAGATCGCCGCGGCGTTGACCAGGGCGCTGAACAGGACCGCAGCGGAGAAGCCGAGTCCTCCCCAGACCGAGGGCTCGACGGCCACGGAGGTGTCCGGTACCCAGTCCGCGGGGAGCGGATCCGACGCCGGAACGAACTCCGCGGGCGGCTCAGCGGGCGGTTCCGAGCCGTAGTAGGGCTCCACGGGCGGAGTCGGGGCCGGCCCCATGGCGTCCGCCGCGGGTCCGAAGGTGCTCAGCAGCAGGAGGCTGACCGGCGCGGTGGCCAGGATCGGCCAGACTCCGAAGAACCCGATGTCCCCGGTCCGGCTGCCCACCGCGACGTAGACGAGCATCGCGACCACCAGTGCCAGGTATGCGCCGGGCACCCACATCTCAGCCTTCGACCAGCGCCGCACCATGACGTTTCCCCGTTCCGTTTCGCTTCGTTCGACCTGCGCCCAGTCTCGAAGCTGCCGAGAACCCCCACCTGAGTACGCCTACTCATCCTGCTCGGCTGTACGTACCTGCTCAGAGCCGTGCACGGCGAGCACGCCGGGAACACCGCACAACGTTTCCCCTCATGTCCGACACCCAGTGCCGGAGGACTCCCTGACCGGCCGGCGTTGTGGTCCCGCGCCTGACGGCCGGAGGGGGCGGGCCGGTCGTCGGCCGCCGTGATCACCAGGAAGCGCTGCCCGGACCGGGCGTGCGGGGCGTTCTCCGGCGGGGTAACACCCGGGGCGGGTTTCTCGGCTTGCGGGTCGGATGCCGGCGTGCAGGGGCAGCGGTCCCCGCCCGGTCCGGGCCCGGCCGGTCCTGAAAGCGCGGTCTTCACGGGCTCCAGGGGCCGGGCGGAACGTGCGATTGATCCTTCCGGGTGGTGTTAGTCGGAAGATCGGCGCGTGTGATGAACGCGGTGCGGTTGCCCCCACATCATGACGAATGTATTCAGATCCGCCCGTCCGAACATCGCGAATCGAGGCACACCGTCATGGCTCACCGCAACGTCCTCACGTCGATCTGGACCTCGGTCCTCGCAGCTCTCGTGGCCGTTCTCGCCAGCCTCGGCTTCGGCGGCAAGGCTGCTCCGGCCGCCGCCGCATCCACCGCCGGTGGCGCGGCTCCGACCGCTGTCGCCGCCGTCCCCGCGCGCCGGCAGGCGGTCTCGGCGCCGAGGAGCTGGCGGGAGATGATGCGGGGTGGTTCGCTGCCGCCGACCCTGAAGCAGCGCATCCGCGCCGAGGCCCACGGCAAGACGCCCGGTGTCCGCCGCTCGACCACCGCCGCAGCCATGGGTGCCGCCCCCGGAACCGCCGCCCGCGTCATGGCGCCCTCCGTGGTACCTGCCCCACGTACCGCCCGTACCGTCCGTGCCGGCCGTGCCGCCCGCGAGGAACTGGCGCTCGCCGCGTAGCCCCGTACGGGCAGGCAGAACGCAGCGGAACGAACTGTGAACCGCAGCCGGAGGCCGGGACGCGCCGTCGGGCGAGGGTGCGCCGGTGCGCAGGCAGCAGCAGGACCGCAGGCAGGGGCGAGGTCGCGGCGGGAATCAGCACCGCCCCCGGAAGCCCGCTTGTAGGCAGCCGCAGGCGTCAGGCAGCGACAGGGATACAGAGGCAGGAACGCAGGCAGGCGCTGGAGCCCGGTCGGTCTCGACCGTGGATCGCGCCGAGCGGTGCCCCGGAAGCGGGGTACGGAGGGATCCCCCGGCGTGCGCCGGGGAGCGTGCAGGGGGCGTGAAGCTTGGCAGTGCAGGGCCGCAGGCCCGGGAGACGGTGGGGTTCCCGGACGGCGCGGCCCTTTTCGGCATGTTCCGGAGCGACGGCCTGACGGAACGCTTCACCCCTTGTGCGATGCGGGGTGCGGCTGGTTCTGCAGTGCTGATCCGGGGCCTCGGGGGCGCGAATGGGGTTTATCCGGTGTTGGTCATGCTTGCGGGGGAATCGGGAAGTCCGGGGTGGTTCGCCGGGGATTCGGTGGGCAACTCTGGTCTCGCGACGTCGTCAGCACGGAACGACCGAGGCGGTCGGCCAACCGCCCTGGTGCAAGTCCCACTTCGGTTTTCTGGAGGAATGAAGACATGGCAAGCAGCCGTACCGCCCGCGCCATCGCCGCCGTCGCAGCCCTGCCCCTCACCGTCGCCCTCTTCGGCGGGGTGGCGTCGGCAGACAACGGCTCCTTCGCGAACGACGGATCGAATGCGAGCGTCGCCAGCATCATCGGCAGTGGCGTGGGTGGTGACAACAACGGCAACTCGGCCACCTCGCAGCAAGTGGCCACCGGCTTCGGCGCCTCCAACCAGAACAACACCGCGCAGGTCAACGGTTCGTCCTTTACCGCGATCAACCAGGGCAACTCGAACGTGGCGGTCAACTTCCACCCCTGGTGGTAGCAGCGGCACCAGCCGCTTCCCATCGTGAGGGCGTCTGTGCGACCGGACCGGCTGGGGTCCGGTAGCGCGGGCGCCCTCGCGCGCGTCCTGCCTCTTCCGCCTCTTCCCGACCTTGACACCACGGGTAAATCTGACGGACAGTCAGTTATCTTGATGACATGGACGCCGGGAGGCCTGCGCCGTGCACCTCGCCCCGACCGAAGGCCAGTTGCGGCTCCGTGCCGAACTGCGCGCGTACTTCAAGGAACTGCTGCCCGACGGAGTCCCCGAAGATCCGGCCCGTCAGCGCGGACTGCTGCGCCGGATCGGCGCCGACGGACTGCTCGGCCTCGGCTGGCCCGTCGCCTACGGCGGACAGGGCCGCGGGGCGGATGAGCAGTTCGTCTTTTTCGACGAGGCCTACCGGGCCGGCGCTCCCGTCTCCATGGTCACGCTGAACACCGTCGGCCCGACCCTCATGAAGTACGGGACCGAAGAACAGAAGGACTACTTCCTCCCCCGGATCCTCTCGGGCGAGATCGTCTTCGCCATCGGCTACTCCGAGCCCGAGGCCGGCACCGACCTCGCCGCACTGCGCACCCGGGCGGTCCGTGACGGAGCCGACTGGCTGATCGACGGGCAGAAGATCTTCACCTCCAACGCCCAGAACGCCGAATGGATCTGGCTGGCCTGCCGCACCGACCCCCGAGCCCCGAAGCACAAGGGCATCTCGATCATTCTCGTCCCCACCGGCGACCCCGGCTTCTCGTGGACGCCGATCGAAACCGTCGGCGGGCTCACGACCACGGCGACGTACTACGACTCCGTCCGCGTGCCGGCCGGAAACCTCGTCGGCCCCGAACACGGCGGCTGGGAACTGATCACCAACCAGCTGAACCACGAGCGCGTGGCCCTCGCCGCCATCGGCATGCAGGCCGAGGACTTCTACGAGCTCGCCCTCCGGCACGTCCGCACCCCCGACCCGGCCACTGGGGAGCGGCCCGCCGACCTTGCCTGGGTGCGGTCCCGCCTCGCCGAGGCCCACGCCCGGCTGGCGGCCGTACGCCTCCTCAACTGGCGTCTCGTCCAGGACGTGCGCAGCGGAAGCCTCGCCCCCGGTGACGCCAGCGGCGTGAAGTTCCTCGGTACCGAGTCCGCCGTCGAGGTGTACCGGATGTGCCAGGAGGTGGTGGGTGAGGAGGCGCTCGTCCGGGGGCCCGAAGCCTTCGCGGGCGGCGAGCTTGAGCGGATGAACCGGGCCGCGCAGATCAACACCTTCGGCGGCGGGGTGAGCGAGGTTCAGCGGGAGATCGTCGCCATGATGCGGCTCGGGATGAAGGGGAGGAAGCGATGACGGCGGACGCGACCGGTACGGCCGGGGAGGCCGCCCGGTTCCAGGCGCTGCTCGCGGCCTTCGAGGGCGCACCGGCCGCCACCGCCGGCCGCGGCAAGGACCCGGTCAACGAGCCGATGATCCGACATTGGTGCGAGGCGATGGGCGACACCCACCCCGCCTACACCGGGCCGGGCGCCATCGCTCCCCCTACCATGCTCCAGGCCTGGACGATGGGCGGGCTCTCCGGCCACTCCGACCGCTCCTCCGCCTACGACGAGCTCTTCGCGCTCCTCGACGACGCCGGCTTCACCTCCGTCGTCGCCACCGACTGCGAACAGGAGTACTTCCGCCCGCTGCGCTCCGGCGACACGGTCACCTTCGACGCGGTCATCGAGTCCGTGTCGCCGCGCAAGACGACCAAGCTGGGCAGCGGCCACTTCGTGACGACCCGCATGGACATCCGCGCGGGCGGGGAGCCGGTCGGTACCCACCGCTTCCGTATCCTCAAGTACGCGCCCGCAGGACGGCCGGCGAAGGAGGACGCGCCCCGCGTGAAGACCACCGCGCGGCGCCCCCGCCCCGTGGTCAACCGTGACAACCGGGGTTTCTGGGAAGGCGTCCGGGACCACCGGCTGCTGATCCAGCGCTGTACCTCGTGCGACACCCTCCGCTTCCCCTGGCTCCCCGGCTGCAACACCTGCGCGAGCCCCGAGTGGGACACGGTCGAGGCCTCCGGGGCCGGCACCGTGTTCAGCCACGTCGTCATGCACCATCCGCCGTTCCCGGCCTTCGACCCGCCCTATGCGGTCGCGCTCGTCGAGCTCGCCGAAGGGGTACGCATGATCAGCAACATCACCGGTGTCCCGTACGACAAGGTGCGCATCGGCCTTCCCGTCCAACTGGAGTTCCTGCGCGTCGACGACGACCTGGAACTTCCCGTCTTCCGCGGGAGCGAGGCCTGATGGACTTCCACCCCACCGAGGAACAGGCCGCCGCTGCCGGTCTGGCCGCGCGGATCTTCGCTGACCTCTCCACCCATGAACGCCTCGCCGCCACCGGCACCGGCAGCGATGCCGAACTGTGGAAGGCCCTCACCACAGCCGGTCTGACGGCCGCGGTCCAGGAGATCGGCCTGCTCGGGCTGGTCCTTCTGCTGGAGGAGCAGGGCCGCACGACGGCCCAGGTCCCCTACGCCGCCACCTGCGTCTACGGAATCCTCCCGGTGGCCGCCCACGGCAGCCCCGAACAGCGTGCCCGCCTCCTGCCCGCGCTCGGCAGCGGGGACGCGGTGGCCACCGGAGCCTTCCCCGCCCGCGGCCGGATCACCGCCCGGGGCGGCCGGCTCACCGGGACCGCCCCCACCGTCCCCTGGCTGCGCGACGCCACTCACGTGCTGGTTCCGGACACCGAGCGGGCACTGTGGCTCGTACGGACCGATGCGCCCGGTGTGCGGACGTCACCCGTCGAGACGACCGCGCCCTGGTCGGCGGGCCGACTGGTCCTGAGCGGGGCCGACGCCGAACGCATCGGCATCGAGGGCGCCTACGAGCACAGCCTCGCCGCCGCGCGCACCGCCTTCGCAGGGCTCCAGGCGGGCGTCTGCGCGGGCTCGCTGGCCCGCGCAGTGGAGCACACCTCCTCCCGTGAGCAGTTCGGCCGTCCGCTCTCCACCAACCAGGCGGTCATGCTGCGTGCGGCCGACGCGTACATGGACACCGAGGCGATCCGGGTGACCGCGTACGAGGCGGCCTGGCGTATCGACCAGGGGCTCGCCGCGCACGAGCACGCGCTGACGACGGCCTGGTGGGCTTCCGAGGCGGGCAAGCGCGTCGTACATGCGGGGCAGCACCTGCACGGCGGCATGGGCGCCGATCTGGACCATCCCGTCCATCGGCACTTCCTGTGGGGGCGCCAGCTGGACGCCTACCTGGGCTGCGGCGGCGAGCTGCTGGCCGAGCTGGGAGCTGCGATAGCCGAGGGAGAGCGGGCATGAACGTCGGTGACACGCTGCCGTCCCTGGAGATCGCGGTCACCCGCACCCTGATCGTCGCGGGCGCGATCGCCTCCCGCGATTACCAGGACGTGCACCACGACGCGGCGCTCGCGCGGGAGAAGGGCTCCCCGGACATCTTCATGAACATCCTGACGACCAATGGTCTGGTCGGCCGCTACATCACCGATTGCCTCGGGCCTCGGGCCGTCCTGCGCAAGGTGGCCATCCGCCTTGGCGCCCCCAACTATCCGGGGGACACCATGACTCTCACCGGCACCGTCACGGCCGTGCTCGGCAACACGGTCGAGATCCGGGTCGTAGGAGCCAACGGCCTCGGCCACCATGTGTCGGGCACGGTCACCGCGGAGGTGGCGGCATGAGTGTGCGTAGCCGGGACAAGCTCGGCGGCCGGGCCGCGATCGCCGGCATCGGCGCGACCGAGTTCTCCAAGGACTCCGGTCGCAGTGAGCTCAAACTCGCCGTCGAAGCCGTGCACGCGGCTCTCGACGACGCGGGTCTCACCCCCGCCGACGTCGACGGCATGGTCACCTTCACGATGGACACCAGCCCCGAGATCACCGTCGCCCAGGCGGCGGGCATCGGTGAGCTGTCCTTCTTCTCCCGTATCCACTATGGCGGGGGCGCCGCCTGCGCCACTGTCCAGCAGGCCGCTCTTGCCGTCGCCACCGGGGTGGCGGAGGTCGTCGTCTGCTACCGCGCGTTCAATGAGCGGTCCGGGCGCCGCTTCGGTTCCGGCGTCCAGCAGCGCGAGCCCTCGGCGGAGGGCGCGGCGCTCGGCTGGTCGCTGCCCTGGGGACTGCTGACCCCCGCCTCCTGGGTGGCCATGGCCGCCCAGCGCTACCTGCATACCTACCACCTCACCCCTGAGGCCTTCGGACACGTCGCCGTCACCGACCGCCGCCACGCCGCGAACAACCCCGCCGCCTACTTCCACGGCAAGCCGATCACCCTCGCCGACCACGCCGCCTCGCGCTGGATCGTCGAACCACTGCGGCTGCTGGACTGCTGCCAGGAGACCGACGGCGGCCAGGCCCTCGTGGTCACCACGACCGAACGGGCTCGCACCCTGCGGCACGCCCCCGCCGTGATCACCGCTGCGGCACAGGGAGCCGGACGCCGCCAGGAGGGCATGACCTCCTTCTATCGCGACGACCTGACCAGGCTGCCGGAGATGGACGTGGTCGCGCGCCAGCTGTGGCGCACGAGCGGACTGCGGCCTTCCGACATCGACGTCGGCATTCTCTACGACCACTTCACGCCCTTCGTCCTGATGCAGCTCGAGGGGTTCGGCTTCTGTGAACCCGGTGAGGCCGCCGCATTCGTGGCCGCGGACACTCTCCCGCTGAACACCCACGGAGGCCAGCTCGGAGAGGCGTACCTGCACGGCATGAACGGCATCGCCGAGGCCGTCCGTCAACTGCGCGGCACCTCGGTCAACCAGGTGGCGGATGCCTCACACGCACTCGTCACGGCCGGCACCGGGGTGCCGACGTCCGGGCTGATCCTCGGCGCCGACGGCTGAGACCCCGGTCCCGGCCGGGCCCCCGCCCCCTCCACCTTCAGGGGGTGGGGAGGGCCCCACTCCTACAACCTGAGATGGATCCCCCATCGGCACCTGCGGGCGATTCCAGGAATGGCGGGCGCTCCTAGCGTGGAGACATGACCCCGCCTGTGTGCACGCTCGCCTCGAATCCGACGCCGTACCCGTCGTTCTCGGCGTACGTCCGTACCCGCGGCACGGTCCTGATGCGCACCGCGCGCTCCCTCACCGCCAACCCGTGCGATGCGGAGGACCTGCTCCAGACAGCCCTCGCGAAGACGTACGTGGCCTGGGACCGCATCGAGGACCACCGTGCCCTGGACGGCTACGTCCGGCGGACCCTCGTCAACACCCGCACCTCCCAGTGGCGCAAGCGCAAGGTGGACGAGTTCGTATGCGACGAGCTCCCGGAGGCCGACGGAACCTCTTTCTCCGACCCCGCCGAGACCCAGGCGTTGCGCGACGCGATGTGGCGGGCGGTGACCCGGCTTCCCGACCGGCAGCGGGCCATGGTCGTCCTGCGCTACTACGAGGACTTGAGCGAGGTGCAGACGGCAGAGCTGCTGGGAGTCTCGGTCGGCACGGTCAAGAGCGCCGTCTCCCGCGCGCTGGGCAAACTCCGCGAGGATCCGGAACTCACCCCGGTCCGCTGAGGCGGGCGATGTTTCACGTGAAACCAGAGAATGTTTCACGTGAAACCGGAAGCGGTTTCTACTCCCGGGTAGTGACAGACCGAGCGGTACGTGCGCAGAATCGGCAGCATCCGTAGCCGCCGCAGCGCCGCAGCGCTCACCGGGAGGACGCTTTGCTCAGCACCATGCAGGACGTACCGCTCCTCGTCACCCGCATACTCCGTCACGGGATGACGATCCACGGGAAGTCCCAGGTCACGACCTGGACCGGGGAGGCAGAGCCGCACCGCCGCAGCTTCGCCGAGATCGGCCTCCGCGCCACCCGCCTCGCCGGCGCCCTGCGCGACGAGCTCGGGGTGCAGCAGGACGACCGTGTCGCCACCCTCATGTGGAACAACGCCGAGCATGTGGAGGCGTACTTCGCGATCCCTTCCATGGGTGCGGTCCTGCACACGCTGAACCTGCGGCTTCCCGCGGAACAGTTGGTCTTCATCGTCAACCACGCCGCCGACCGGGTCGTCCTGGTCAACGGCACGCTGCTGCCGCTCCTGGCACCGCTGCTGCCGCATCTGCCGACCATCGAACACGTCGTCGTGACCGGCATCGGCGACCGCTCGGTGCTCGACGGCCTGAACGTGCGTGTCCACGAGTACGAGGAGCTCATCGAGGGCCGCTCCGACAGCTACGACTGGCCGGAGCTGGACGAGCGCCAGGCGGCCGCCATGTGCTACACCTCCGGCACGACCGGGGACCCGAAGGGCGTCGTTTACTCCCACCGCTCCCTCTACCTGCACTCCATGCAGGTGAACATGGCCGAGTCCATGGGGCTGACCGACAAGGACACCACCCTCGTGGTGGTTCCGCAGTTCCACGTGAACGCCTGGGGCCTGCCGCACGCCACCTTCATGACCGGCATCAACATGCTGATGCCGGACCGCTTCCTGCAGCCCGGCCCGCTCGCCGAGATGATCGAGCGGGAGAAGCCCTCGCACGCCGCGGCCGTCCCCACCATCTGGCAGGGGCTGCTGGCGGAGGTCACCGCCCATCCCCGTGACCTGAGCTCGATGAAGCAGGTCACCATCGGCGGAGCGGCCTGCCCGCCCTCCCTGATGGAGGCCTACGACAAGCTCGGGGTCCGCGTCTGTCACGCCTGGGGCATGACGGAGACCTCCCCGCTGGGCACGATGGCGCACCCGCCGGCCGGCCTGAGCGCAGAGGAGGAGTGGCCCTACCGGATCACCCAGGGCCGCTTCCCGGCAGGTGTCGAAGCCCGGCTGGTCGGCCCCGGCGGCGACCTGCTGCCCTGGGACGGCGCGTCGGCCGGCGAGCTCGAAGTACGCGGCAACTGGATAGCGAACGCCTACTACGGCGGTGCCGCCGGCGAACCCTTCCAGCCCGAGGACAAGTTCAGCGCCGACGGGTGGCTCAAGACCGGGGACGTCGGAGTCATCAGCCCGGACGGCTACCTCACCCTCACCGACCGCGCCAAGGACGTGATCAAGTCCGGCGGAGAGTGGATATCGAGCGTTTCGTTGGAGAACGCCCTCATGGCGCACCCCGAGGTCGCCGAGGCCGCGGTGGTCGCCGTCCCCGACGAGAAGTGGGGTGAGCGGCCGCTGGCCACCGTCGTCCTCAAGGACGGCGCGACCGTGGACTACACGGGACTGCGCGAGTTCCTCTCGCAGTCGATCGCCAAGTGGCAGCTGCCGGAGCGCTGGAGCACCGTCGACGCCGTGCCGAAGACGAGCGTCGGCAAGTTCGACAAGAAGGTGATCCGCCAGCAGTACGCGGACGGCGCACTGGAGGTCACCAAGATCGCCTGAGGGGGGTGGCCCCGACGGGGTTTAGCGTGTGAGCCATGGCCGCAGCAGCCTGCTGACTGCGGGCATGGCCAGGTAGGTCATCAGGGTGCTGAAGACGACCGCGAAGGCGGCCGTGCGCAGCACGACGTGCAGATCCACCAGGTACGGCCCGAGCAGCGCGTTGCCCGCGAGCGAGAGGGGGAAGATGGCCAGCCCCGAGCTGATGGCCATCTTCCACCGCGGCGGCGCGGGCCGGGTCGTGCCCGGCTTGGCGAACCACGTCTCCATTCCGTGCAGTTCCCGCCGGGCTATCTCCGTATGGTGGTGGCCCAGGCAGTTGGAGAACCACTGGGCCCGTTCCGGAGAGTCCTGCCAGCGCTGGAAGGCGGCCTGGTTGCGGAAGCGGTGGACCAGGAACCACGGCCCGCCCTCGGTCGCCGGGCGGAAGAGCCCGTAGCCCAGATGGTCCGGGAAACCGGCTGCCGTCTCCAAGATCCCGTGCGCCCAGGCCTCGAACGCCTCCTCGTGCCCGGGCTCGACCTGTCGTGCGATGAGAAGGTTCACCTCCCCGTTGTCGGCGGGGACGGTGTGCTCGGTCGTGTGGATGATGGCCATCGGGCCAGGATCGCTAGTTGGTGCCGATCTTGGCCAGCAGGTCCACGATGCGGCCCTGCACGTCTGCCGTGGTGGCCCGCTCGGCGAGGAAGAGCACGCTCTCGCCCGAGGCCAGCCTCGGAAGTTCGGCCGGCTCGATGCCGGTCGCCGTGTAGACGACCAGTGGGGTGCGGTTCAGCTGCCCGTTGGCCCGTAGCCAGTCCACGATCCCGGCCCGCCGACGGCGCACCTGCATCAGGTCCATGACCACCAGGTTGGGCCGCATCCGCGTCGCCAGTTCCACGGCGTCGGTGTCCGCGCCCGCCCGGGCGACCTGCATGCCGCGCCGCTCCAGGGCAGCCGTGAGCGCGATCGCGATCTCGTCCCGCTCCTCGATCAGCAGCACGCGGGAGGGGTGCTGTTCGCTATCGCGCGGCGCCAGTGCCTTGAGCAGCACGGCCGGATCGGCGCCGTACGCGGCTTCCCGCGTGGCCTGCCCCAGCCCGGCCGTGACCAGTACGGGCACCTCGGCGGCCACCGCAGCCTGCCGCAGCGACTGCAGAGCGGTCCGGGTGATCGGCCCGGTCAGCGGGTCGACGAACAGTGCGGCCGGGAAGGCGGCGATCTGCGCGTCCACCTCCTCGCGGGAGTGCACGACCACCGGCCGGTAGCCGCGGTCGCTGAGCGCCTGCTGCGTCTGCACGTCGGGCGCCGGCCACACCAGGAGCCGGCGCGGGTTGTCCAGTGGCTCAGGCGGCAGTTCGTCGTCCACGGGCTGCGGTACGGGCCGGTTGACCACCTCGACCGCACCGCCCGGGCCGTCCAGCGGCTCGGGGCCCTCGTCGGAACCCGCCTCCGGGGCACCTATGGCGAAGGCCCGCCCCTGCGGGCTGGGCTCGGCGAGCCGACGACGGCGGCCGGAGCCGGAACCCGCGGCAGGGGCCGCTCCGGCGGGATCGACGGCGATGCCCTGGCCGAGCGTGCCCAGAGCCCGCACGCTGATCGGCTGCGCGGACTGCCCCTGCACCGGGGCGTCCTGCGGCCGGCGTGCTCCGGGGACCGCGACCTGGCCGGAGGCCCCGTCCTCCTCGGCAGCGGTACGGCCCGGAACCGGCCACGCGGGGGCACCGGCCAGCGCGCGCCGACGCCCGGTCGGGTTCTCGGCAGGCACGTCGGACGCTGCGGCGGCCGGGGCCTCGGGCTCGGTACCGGGGGCTCCCAGGGCCCTGCGGCCACGCCGCCCCGCCGGCGCCGCGGCATCGGACCCACCCTCGCCCTCGGAGGCAGTGGCAGCCGGGCTGGCGGCTGCCGGGCCGGAGTCTGCGGGAGCAGGTGCGGCGGGGGGCACCGGGGCCGGGCCGGCGGGCAGCGCGAAGCCGCCCTCCGGGGCGATGGGCCGAGCCGGAGCGGGCGTCGGGCCGAGCCCCGTCGCGGGGACGGGACCGCCGGGCTGGGCCGGACCGGCCTGCCCCAGCGCACGCCGCCGGCCGGCCGGGTGCTCGGTCACCGGAACCGGAGGTACTGCGGGCACGGGCGGTAGCGCCGGCATGGCGTTGCCCTGCGGTGCCACGGGCCGACCGGGGCCGCTCTGGCCCTCGGGAGCGCCGCTCTCGCCACTGTCGTCACCGGCCCGGCCGCGCCTGCGTCCGGTACCGAGGCCCGCGGGATTCAC
Organism: Streptomyces sp. NPDC058880; assembly: GCF_042742535.1. NCBI lineage: Bacteria > Bacillati > Actinomycetota > Actinomycetes > Kitasatosporales > Streptomycetaceae > Streptomyces > Streptomyces sp. NPDC058880. Next base: position 17,507 of record NZ_JBHYMC010000005.1, on the reverse strand, counting down.
CGGGGACTGCGCCAGCTCGGGACCCGGCTGCGGCGTGGCCTCGGCCGCTCGCCGCCGGCCCGAGGGCAGCGCGAGAGCGCCTCCGCCCGCCCCGTCCTGCGCGGCCCCGCGGCCCGGGGCCTCGTCCTCCAGGAAGGCGTCCACTCCGCGCCGGCCCCGCCGGCCGCCGGAGACCTTCCCGGGGGCGGCGCCCCCGGCCGTTCCGGAGCCGTCCGGCCCGGCGCCCCCCGCGGGCTCCTCCGGCGGCTCGGGCAGGGTCACCGTCCCGGCCCCCGCGCCGAGCGGGAGTTCCAGGACGTAGGCACCGCCGGGTGCGCCCGGCACCTCCACCGTCTGCAGCACACCGCCGTGCGCGGCCACGATGCCCCTGACGATCGGCTCGTGGACCGGGTCGCCGCCCTCGTAGGGACCGCGCACCTCGATCCGTACGACGTCGCCGCGCTGCGCGGCGGCCACCACGATCGTCGAATCGCTGTATCCGCTGCCCTGACGGGTCTTGCCGGTGGCGTCCACGCCGGCGACGTCCGCCACCAGGTGCGCGAGGGCGGTCGAGATCCGCTCCGCGTCCACCTCGGCCTCGATGGTGGGCGCGTGGACGGCGAACCGGGCCCGACCGGGGCCGATCAGCTCGACGGCACCGTCGACGCCGGCCGTGACCACGCCGTTGATGAGGACCTTCTTCTTCGAGAGCTTGTCGCGGCCGGCGTCCAGGCGTTGGAAGCCGAGCACGTTGTCCACCAGGGTGGTCATCCGGGAGTACCCGGCGGCCAGGTGGTGCAGGAGCTGGTTGGCCTCCGGCCACAGCTGTCCGGCGTCGTCGGCGGCCAGGGTCGCCAGCTCGCCGCGCAGCTCGTCCAGCGGGCCGCGCAGGGAGTCCCGGAGGACGGCGATCAGCTGCGCGTGCCGCGCGGCCAGGGCGTCGTAGGGCCGGCGGTCCGTGAAGGTCATGACGGCGCCCACGAGCTGCTCCCCGTCCCGTACGGGAGAGGTGGTCAGGTCGACGGCGACCGGCTGCCCGGCCTTGTTCCACAGCACCTGCCCGCGGACGCGGTGCTTGCGTCCGCTGCGCAGGGTGTCGGCGAGCGGGGACTCCTCGAACGGGAAGGGCGAGCCGTCGGCGCGGGAGTGCTGGACCAGGCCGTGCAGTTCGCGGTTGCCGAGGTCGGTGGCGCGGTAGCCGAGGATCTGGGCGGCCGCCGGGTTGACGAGTACGACGCGGCCGTCGGTATCGGTGCCCACGACGCCCTCGGCGGCGGCGCGCAGGATCATCTCGGTCTGCCGCTGGGACCGGGCCAGCTCGGCCTCGGTGTCGACGGTCTCGGAGAGGTCACGGACCACGAGCATCAGCAGCTCGTCACCGGTGTAGGCGGGTTGCGGCTCGCGGTAGGCGTCGCGGCCGTCAAGGTGGGCGCTGGTGACCTCGACGGGGAACTCGGAGCCGTCGGTGCGGCGGGCGATCATCCGCTTGGGCTTGGTGCGGCCGCCGGTGTCCTCGCCGGGCCGACGCATGGAGCCGGGGATCAGCTTGGAGTCGAACTCGGGCAGGAGGTCGAGCAGGCCTCGGCCGACCAGTCCGGTGCCGGGGCTCTCCATGACCTCGAGCGCGATCGAATTGGCGTTGACGACCGTGCCGTTGGCGTTGACGAGCAACAGCGCGTCCGGAAGGGCGTCGAGTATTGCTGCGAGGCGAGCAGCGCCTCGGGATGGCCTGCTGCTCACGACGAGCTTCCTCCCTGACCAACGACTACCGGCAAGTCACGGGAGGAGTCTAAGGCCACAGGCTCGCGGCGGGGTGGCCGATGTGGGGCCGGCAACGCCGCTTCCGGGCATCCTCCCAGGTCAGGAACGCCCACTCGGAAGCAGAGGTTCCAACTCGTCCCAGCGCTTGATTTCGCATCCGTCCGTCCGCCGGAAGGTGGCGTTCACCTTGCGTCCGTTCCATGTTCCGGTGACGCGTGCGGTGGCGGGGCCGCCGTACTGCTTGGTGCAGATCTGGTCCGGGGACACGGGGGCGAAGGGGTTGCGCCCCTCCCTGGCGAACTGGTCCAGTCGGGCGCAGGCGCCCTCGGCCTCCGGGTGGTCGCCGCCGACGGGGCCGCATTCGAGCGTGTACTCGCGGTCCAGCTGGCGGTTGCCGGTGTCGGCCATGGTCATGGTCAGCCGGTCGGGCGGGGCCAGCAGCTGTCCCAGGGGCAGTGGGGGCAGCGGCCCGGCGGCCGCGGTGGCCAGGGCCGAGGTGACGGCGAAGGCGGCGAGACGCAGCATGGGGCACTCCAGGTCGTCCGGACGTCGTACGCCTGACCAACGACGTGAGCGCGCCGATGTTGCGTGCGGCGGGGTCTTTAAGGCTTTGCCCTCGGCCCGCCCCGCCTAGTACCGTGGGAGCGGATTGGTGAGGGGCCCCGCGCCTGTGTCATCATCTGCACGCACCTTCGTACGCGAGGGTGTGCTGGAGGCGTCGCCTAGTCCGGTCTATGGCGCCGCACTGCTAATGCGGTTTGGGTCTTACCACCCATCGAGGGTTCAAATCCCTCCGCCTCCGCAGTTCATCGAAGCCCCGGTCCGTCAGGACCGGGGCTTCGATGCGTTCCGTGGCCTTCGCGCCGACCGGGGTGTTTCTGTGCGCTGCCGTGCGCTCTTCCGGCGCGCCGCACCCTTGACCGCTCCTTGCGCCGACCCGTGTGGATGATCTTCGGTGGGAGTGTTTTCCCAGGTCAGGAGTGGTTTGGGTAATGGATTTCGCGTCCCGGCGAGGTCCATGTATTGTTGTTCTCGCAAGGCCAACGGGGCGAAAAACCCCGGGAAGCCCAAGCACTCGTAGCTTAACGGATAGAGCATCTGACTACGGATCAGAAGGTTGCAGGTTCGAATCCTGCCGAGTGCACGCAGATCAGAGGCCCCGGACGAAAGTCCGGGGCCTCTGGCGTATGCCCAGGAGATGTCGGGCGGGATGTCCTCCTTGCTGGGGAGGAGGTCCCCCGGAAGATGTCAGGGGCAGGATGGCTCTGGCGGGGGACGCCGGTGACCCGGCGGCGTCGGTACGGTTCTTGCAGATCGTCCGAGGCTGGAAAACGGGGGCAATCATGGGACTGTTCGGGAATGCGCACACCGTCGACCCCGTGTCGGCGCAGCGGGACTACGCGCGGCTGCTGGGGCAGGGGGAGCAGGTGCACGCGGCCTTCCTGCTGATCCGGGACACGATCCTGTTCACCGACCGGCGGCTGGTGCTCGTGGACAAGCAGGGGCTCACGGGCAAGAAGGTGGAGTACCACTCCGTCCCGTACCGGAGCATCACGCACTTCTCCGTGGAGACGGCCGGCCACTTCGATCTGGACGCCGAGCTGAAGATCTGGATATCCGGCAGCTCGACGCCGATCGAGAAGACCTTCACCAAGGGTGTCGACATCTACGAGGTGCAGGCGATCCTGACGCAGTTCGTCGCCCGGTAGCCGCCCGGCCGGCCTCAGAGGACCCGGGGGAGGCCGGTCACCGACATCACCAGCGAGTAGAGGGAGGTGGTGGCGGTGATGAAGAGGCGGTTGTTCTTGGGGCCGCCGAAGGCGATGTTCGAGACGGGCTCGGGGATGCGCAGTCGGCCGATCAGGGTCCCGTCCGCGGCATAGCAGTGGACGCCGTTCTCCATCGCGGCCGCCCAGAGCCGGCCCTGGTCGTCGAAGCGGATGTTGTCGATGCCGGGGCAGGTGGTGAAGACCCGGTCGTCGGTGAGGGTGCCGTCGTCGGTGACCTTGAAGGCGCGGATGTGGCCCGCCCTGGTGTCCGCGGCGTACAGCTCGTTCTCGTCGGCGGAGAAGACGAGGCCGTTGGGGCCGAGGAAGCCGTCGGCGACGATGCGCACCTCGCCGGTCGAGGGGTCGGCTCGGTAGAGGTTGCAGGCGCCGATCTCGCTGGATGCGCGATGGCCCTCGTAGTCGGTGGTGATGCCGAAGTCGGGGTCTGAGAACCAGACGGAGCCGTCCGATCGAACCACCGCGTCGTTCGGGCTGTTGAGGCGTTTGCCTTCGAAGCGGTCGGCGATGACGGTGATGCTGCCGTCGGGCTCGGTGCGGGTCACGCGCCGGTTGCCCTGTTCGCACGAGATCAGGCGGCCTTCGCGGTCGAGGGTGTTGCCGTTGGAGTGGCCGGCGGGTGAGCGGAAGACGGAGACCGCCCCGGTCGCTTCGTCCCAGCGCAGCATCCGGTCGTTGGGGATGTCGCTCCAGACGAGTTGCCGCCAGGCCGGCAGGTACAGCGGGCCCTCTGCCCAGCGGCAGTCGTCGTAGAGCCGGTCCAGCCGGGCGTCGCCGTGGGTGCAGCGGCCGGTCGTGAAGCGTTCGTCCAGAATCTCGTACAAGGTGAGGTCGGCTATGGCAGACATGATTCCCCCTGAGAGAAGATTGCCGAATTTTGTTCGGTCTGATGGTGAGATTGCAGGAACAGGTACCGTCTTCGCAAGGGTTGTCAGGCCCAAGAGAGGAAGATTGCGTGGACGACATCGACCGGGCGCTCGTCCTGCGCCTGCAGCAGGACGCCGGGCAGTCCTACGCGGCCCTCGGCACGGCCGTCGGGCTTTCTGCCGGGGCCACCCATGAGCGGGTACGCAAACTGCGCGAGCGCGGGGTGATCCGGCGGACCACCATCGATGTGGACCCGACCGCCGTCGGCAGCGGGGTCCTCGCCTACGTGATGGTCGACGCCAACGCCTGGATGGGAGAGTCCGCGGAAGCCTTCGCCGCGATCCCGGAGATCCAGGAGGCGCACATCATCGCGGGCAGCGCGTCGGTGCTGGTGAAGGTCCGCACGGCCTCGACCGAGCAGTTGCAGGACGTCCTGCGCCGCCTCTACGCCATCGACGGCGTCAGCGGTACGCACGCGACCGTCGTCCTGGACACCTTCTTCGAGCGGCCGCTCCCGCTGTGACCTGGTGGTGCACCGGGATCCGGTGGAAGGGGTCCGGGCCCGTCATCGGCTGGTACGGCCAAGGGAGAGGCGAGCGCGCGAGCGCGCTGGAGTACGGGCAGCTGTTGGCCTTCGTCGCACGCGGGGAACGGCACTGCCTGGGCGTGTGGAGGGCCGGGAAGCGGACGCCCTGTCCGGCCTCCGCCACCGTTCCCGGGACTGGAGGCGGTGCGCAGTGCCCCGAATGCGCCCGCCTCGACCGGTCGTTCTCCGTGGCGGCCGACACCAACGCCGCCGATCCGCGGACCTACCGGGTCTATCTGGCCTGGTTCGGCCCCGGCCTGGTCAAGGTCGGGATCACCGCCGAGGAGCGCGGCCGTGCCCGGCTGCTGGAGCAGGGTGCGATGTCGTGGACCTGGCTGGGACGCGGGCCGCTGATGGCGGCCCGGCGTACCGAGGAGCTGTTGCGGGCGGCGCTCGGGGTGCCCGACCGGATCCCGTACGCGCGCAAGCGCGCCGTACGGGCTCATCTGCCCGGCGCGCCGGAGCGGGCGCGGGAGGTCGCAGAGCTGCACGGCCGGGCTGTGGCCCTGGCCGGGTGGCCGGAGTCCCTGAAGCGGCTGGGATGTGAAGTCTCCGACCATGCAGCGGTGTTCGGGATGGACGACTGGCAGGGGCGCCCGTCCCCGGACCGGGTGGTCGCGCAGATGACGGCCGACGGGGCCGTCGTGGGGCGGCTGGTCGGTGCCGCCGGGCCCGATCTGCACGTCGAGGACGGTTTGGTGGTCGACACCCGGCTGTTGGCCGGCTGGGAGCTCGCCGCACCGTGCGAGGGGGCGGTGACCTCGGTTCCGGTTGTACAGATCCCGCCCGCAGGAGCCCCGCCCGCGGAGCAGGACGGGCTGTTCTGATGTCCTGGCCGGGGAACCAGGAGGGCCGGTACACGGCCATGTCCCGGATCTCCTGGATCCTCCGTGCCGATCCGGTGGACACGCCGGGGGCGCTCCGCAGAGGGTGGTGAGCATGACCCTCCAGCCCCCGGGAGCCTTCGAACCGCCCAGTGCCATGGCCGTTCCCCGTGGCCTCCGCACCGAGATCGTCCAGGCCGTCCCCGGCTGCCTCGGCCACGCGTCCGCGCGCACTGCCGAGGGCCCGGCCCGCACCGCCGCCTCCTTCCTGGGCCGCGGGTCCCTCGCCGTCCGGCGAGAGGAGCCGGAGCACCGGAAGGCCGGGAGCACGGGCCGCGCCGACTGGCAGGAGAGCCGCACCCCGCGCATCGCCACCGTCGAGCGGAGCCACGGCTGTGTCCGCAACGGCTGACGCGGTCCGCGTCTTCCGACAGAGGCTCGGGCTGCCCGGACTGGTCGACGTCCACACGCACTTCATGCCCGAGCGGGTCCTGGAGAAGGTGTGGGACCACTTCGATGCGATCGGCCCCCTGACCGGCGTCGAGTGGCCCATCACCTATCGCCATGAGGAGGAGCAGCGCGTCGCGCTCCTGCGGGATTTCGGGGTCCGAGCCTTCACTTCCATGCTCTACCCGCACAAGCCGGAGATGGCCGCCTGGCTCAACGCCTGGTCCGCCGCGTTCGCGGCCCGCACACCCGACTGCCTGCACACCGCCACCTTCTTCCCGGAGCAGGGGGTGGACGCGTACGTCCACCAGGCAGTGGAGGCAGGTGCCCGGGTGTTCAAGGCACACCTCCAGGTCGGCGGCTACGACCCGAACGACCGCCTGCTCGACCCGGTCTGGGGGCTGCTGGCCGAGGCCGATATCCCCACGGTGATCCACTGCGGCTCCGGTCCCGTCCCCGGCAGGTACACCGGCCCCGCCCCGGTCGCCCGGCTGCTGGACCGCCATCCCCGGCTGCCGTTGATCATCGCGCATATGGGCCTGCCCGAGTACGCGGACTTCCTCGACCTGGCCGACCGCCATCCGACGGTGCGCTTTGACACCACCATGGCCTTCACCGACTTCTCCGAGCGGTTCGGCGGGTTCCCGCCCGCGGACCTCGGACGGCTCGCGGACCTCGGCGACCGGATCCTGTTCGGGACCGACTTCCCGAACATCCCCTACCCGTACGAGCACCAGCTCGCCGCCCTCGAACGACTGGGCCTGGGCGACCCCTGGCTACGGGCGGTCTGCCACGACAACGGCGCCCGGCTGTTCCGGCTCGACGGCTGACCCGCCCCCACCACCCGCCCGCTCCCCCGACGGGCGGGGCCCTTTCTCAGGAAATTCACAGGTTGGGGCAAGAACGCTCTCAGAGGCACCGGGGAGCGTGTCCGTATGACTGCGACGACCACCTCCCTTGCGTCCACGTCCACCAGCAACCACACGGCTCTGGTACGGCCCGACGGCGGGCCCTGCCGGGTGCTCGTCGTCGACGACGAGGCCTCCCTCTCCGAGCTGCTGTCCATGGCCCTGCGCTACGAAGGTTGCGAGGTCCGCAGCGCCGGCGACGGCGCCGGGGCACTGCGGGCCGCGCGCGACTTCCGCCCTGACGTGGTCGTCCTCGACGTCATGCTCCCCGACATGGACGGTCTCACCGTCCTCGGACAGCTGCGCCGGGAGATCCCCCAAGTTCCCGTCCTGTTCCTGACCGCCAAGGACTCTGTGGAGGACCGCATCGCGGGCCTCACCGCGGGCGGCGACGACTACGTCACCAAGCCCTTCAGCCTGGAAGAGGTCGTGGCCCGGCTGCGCGGCCTGGTGCGGCGTTCGGGTGCGGCGCAGGCGGCGCGCGGCGGCTCCGTGCTGACCGTCGGCGACCTGCGCCTCGACGAGGACAGCCACGAGGTGGTGCGCGGCGGCCAGGACGTCCACCTGACGGCCACCGAGTTCGAGCTGCTGCGCTATCTGATGCGCAACCCGCGGCGCGTGCTGAGCAAGGCGCAGATCCTGGACCGGGTCTGGTCCTACGACTTCGGCGGCCAGGCCAACGTGGTCGAGCTCTACATCTCCTACCTGCGCCGCAAGCTGGAGAGCGGCCTCGGCCTGCCTCCGATGATCCACACCCGGCGCGGCGCCGGCTACCTGATCAAGCCGGCCGAGTAGTGGCACCGCGCAGGATCCGGCGACCGGGCGGGCGCCGGCCCTGGTCACTGCGGACCCGGCTCGTCGTCGCGGCGGTGGCCCTGATCGCCGTCGTGGGAGCGGCCATCGGAACCGTCACCACCCTCGCTCTCCGCTCGTACCTGGTCACCCAGCTCGACGAGCAGCTGGAGACGTCCATGCGGATGGCCGCCCGGGCACCCGGCGGCAAGGCGGCCCGGGAGAACGGCGCGGGCATCGTCATGGCCCCCGGCAGCCCGCTGGACGCCGTGGGGGTTCGCCTGGATCACCATGGCGCGGTCCTCGGGAGCGCCCGCAACACTCGCGGCGAGGGCTGGTCTCCCGACCAGGTGCCGCCGTCCCTCACCGAGGCCCAGAGCACCACCCTCGCCGCGGCCGCCCAGAAGACCGTGCAGGGGTCGCCCGAGCGGGCGGTGGGCGCCGAGTTGCCGGGCCTGGGCGCCTACCGGGTGCTGGCCTCCCCCGACCGGACCGTCGTCCTGGCCTTCCCGCTCAGCGAGGTCAACGCCACTGTCGGAGCTCTGGTCGGGGTCGAGGTCTGCGTCACCCTGGCTGGACTGATCGCCGCTTCGCTCGCCGGGCAGGCCCTGGTGGGCGTCGCCCTGCGCCCGCTGCGCCGGGTCGCGGCCACCGCCACCCGGGTCTCCGAACTGCCCCTGCACAAGGGCGAGCCCGCACTCCACGAACGGGTCCCGGACGCCGAGGCCGACCCCCGCACCGAGGTGGGCCAGGTAGGTGCCGCCATCAACCGGATGCTCGGGCACGTCGCGTCCGCCCTCACGGCCCGTCAGCAGAGTGAGACGCAGGTGCGGCAGTTCGTCGCCGATGCCAGCCACGAGCTGCGCACGCCGCTGGCCTCCATCCGCGGCTACGCCGAACTCACCCGGCGGGGCCGCGAGGAGCCCGGGCCCGACACACGGCACGCCCTGGGCCGGATCGAGTCCGAGGCCACCCGGATGACCGGCTTGGTCGAGGACCTGCTCCTGCTGGCCCGGCTTGACGCCGGGCGTCCGCTGTCCACCGCCGACGCCGAAACCGACCTCGCTCCGCTCGTCATCGACGCCGTCAGCGATGCCCGGGCCGCCGGGCCCGATCACCACTGGCGGCTGAACCTGCCCGAGGAGCCCGCGTCCGTACGCGCCGACGCGGCCCGCATCCAGCAGGTGCTGGTCAATCTGCTCGCCAACGCCCGTACGCACACGCCGCCCGGCACCACCGTCACCGCCCATGTTTCACGTGAAACATCCGCCGTCCGACTGCGCATCGAGGACGACGGGCCCGGCATCGCACCCGAGCTGCTCCCCCGCGTCTTCGAACGCTTCGCCCGTGGTGACGCCTCCCGCTCCCGTGCCGCCGGTTCCACGGGCCTCGGACTGGCCATCGTCCAGGCCGTCGTCACGGCCCACGGCGGCAGCGTCGACGTGCAGAGCGAACCGGGTCGGACCTGCTTCGACGTCGTCCTACCGCTCGACGGGTCCACCGGGGCGGCGGCTGCGGACTCACAGACGGGGCACAGGCTCAGCACACTGAGGTGACAGGAGGCCGCGGGAGTGTCGGAACATGCCAACCGACACCTCTCCCGGGGCCCTTCCGGCACGGGCGCCCCTCGCGCCTGTGCCCGGCGAGCCCGTCCTTGACGTGGTGATCCCGGTCTTCAACGAGGAGAAGGACCTCGGCCCGTGCGTGCGCCGACTGCACGAGCACCTCACCCGGACCTTCCCCTACCCCTTCCGGATCACGGTCGCCGACAACGCGAGCACCGACCGCACCCCCGAGGTCGCGGCCGGGCTCGCCGCGGCGCTGGACGGCGTACGCAGCACCCGTCTGGAGGAGAAGGGCCGGGGCAGGGCCCTGCGTACGGTCTGGTCCGGTTCCGAAGCCCCCGTCCTCGCCTACATGGACGTGGACCTCTCCACCGACCTGAACGCACTGCTGCCGCTGGTGGCCCCCCTGATCTCCGGTCACTCCGACCTCGCCATCGGCACCCGGCTGGCCCGCTCCTCGCGGGTCGTCCGCGGAGCCAAGCGGGAGTTCGTCTCCCGTGCCTACAACCTCCTGCTGCGGTCCTCCCTCGCCGCCCGGTTCAGCGACGCCCAGTGCGGCTTCAAGGCCATCCGGCGCGAGGTCGCCGAGCGACTGCTGCCGCTCGTGGAGGACACCGGCTGGTTCTTCGACACCGAGCTGCTCGTGCTCGCCGAGCGGGCCGGCCTGCGGATCCACGAAGTGCCCGTGGACTGGGTGGACGACCCCGACTCCACCGTGCACATCGTCAAGACCGCCACCGATGACCTCAAGGGCGTCTGGCGCGTCGGCCGGGCGCTGGCCGTCGGAGCGCTCCCACTCGACCGGCTCGCCCGCCCCTTCGGCGACGATCCGCGCGACCGTACCGCGGTGCCCGGGGTGGACGGCGGGCTGGCCCGCCAGCTCATCGGCTTCTGCACCGTCGGAGTCCTCTCCACCCTGCTCTACCTGGTGCTGTACTCCGCCTTCCGGGGCGGGGCCGGCCCCCAGCTGGCCAACGGCGCGGCCCTGCTGCTCTCCGCCGTGGCCAACACGGCGGCCAACCGCCGGCTGACCTTCGGGGTCCGCGGCCGGGCGCGTGCCGTACGCCACCAGGCCCAGGGCCTGGTGGTCTTCGGTATCGGGCTGGCCCTCACCAGCGGTTCCCTCGCCGCCCTCACCGCGGCCACGCCCCATCCCGCGCACGGCACCGAGCTCGCCGTCCTGATCACCGCCAACCTCGCAGCCACCGTGCTGCGCTTCCTGCTCCTGCGCGCATGGGTCTTCCCCGAGCGGCGCGGCACCGATTCCCGCCCGTCTATATCCAAGGAGAGCCGATGACCACGGCAGCAATCCCGATCTTCCCGGCCGCCGTGGCCGGCGCCTCTGTCGCCCGGCCCCGCTGGGAACGGCCCGCCCTCGCCGGCCTGCTGATCGCCACCGCAGTCCTGCTCCTGTGGGACCTGGGCGCCTCCGGCTACGCGAACTCCTTCTACTCGGCAGCGGTGCAGGCCGGCAGCGAGAGCTGGAAGGCCTTCTTCTTCGGCTCCTCCGACGCGGGCAACTCCATCACCGTCGACAAGCCTCCGGCCGCGCTGTGGCCGATGATGCTGTCGGTCCGCCTCTTCGGGCTGGGCTCCTGGCAGATCCTCGCCCCGCAGGCCCTGATGGGCGTGGCGACCACCGGCGTGCTGTACGCCGCCGTACGCCGCCAGTTCGGACCGGGAGCCGCGCTGTTGAGCGGTGCAGCCTTCGCGCTGACACCCGTCGCCGCGCTGATGTTCCGCTTCAACAATCCCGACGCGTTGCTGACCCTGCTGCTCACCGTCACCGTGTACTGCCTGTTGCGGGCCCTCGAAGGGGCGCACACCCGCTGGCTGGTCTGGGCCGGGGTCGCGGTCGGCTTCGCCTTTCTCACCAAGACCCTGCAGGCCTTCGTCATCCTGCCGCCGCTCGCCGTGCTGTACGCGGTCTGCGCGCCCACCGGGCTGCGCCGCAGGCTCGGCCAGCTGCTGCTTGCGGGCGGCGCGATGGTGGTGGCGGGCGGCTGGTGGGTCGCCGTCGTCGAACTGTGGCCCGCCTCCTCCCGTCCCTACATCGGCGGATCGCAGAACAACTCCTTCCTTGAGCTGACGCTCGGCTACAACGGCCTCGGACGGATCAACGGCAACGAGACCGGCAGTGTCGGCGGCGGTGGAGCGGGGGGACCCGGTGGCGCCGGCGGCGGTGGACGCTGGGGAGAGAGCGGCATCGACCGGCTCTTCTCGGGCAACATCGGCGGGCAGATCTCCTGGCTGCTGCCGGCTGCCCTGGTGCTGCTGGTCGCCGGGCTGGTGATCACCTGGCGGGCCCGCCGCACCACCGACTCGGTGGACGGGATGGCCCGCGCGGCCTTCCTGGCCTGGGGCGGCTCGCTGCTGATCACCGCGCTGGTCTTCAGCTACATGCAGGGCATCTTCCACGAGTACTACACCGTCGCACTGGCGCCCTTCGTGGCCGCGCTGATCGGTATGGGCGTCGCCGTGCTGTGGGAGGAACGCGGCAGCACGCCGGCCGCCATCACCCTCTCCGGCACGCTCGCACTGACGGCGATCTGGTCATACGTCCTGCTCGGCCGTGCCACCGACTACCTGCCCTGGCTGCGCTGGGCGGTGCTGGTGGGCGGGCTCGTCGCCGCTGTCGCGCTGCCCTTCGCGGGGCGGGCCGGCCGGCGGATGCTCCAGCTCACCGCGGGAGTCGGGGTGGCGGCGGCCCTGGCCGGGCCGTTCGCGTACTGCATGACCACCGTGAGCACCGGCCACACCGGCTCCATCGTGACCGCCGGACCGGCGGTGGCGGGAAGCCGGGGCGGCCCCGGCGGGATGCCCGGCGGTCCGGGCGCCCCCGGCGGGATGGGGCAGGGCGGTCCGGGCGGCCAGGACGGCGGCCAGCGCGGCGGCGGTACCTGGCCGGGCGGCGGGCAGCAGCCCGGTGGCACGCTGCCGCAGGGCGCGGTACCGCCGGGGCAGGGGCAGGGGCAGGGGCAGGGGCAGGGGCAGGACGGTACGCCCGGAGCGGGCGGCCGCGGAGCAGGGCGGCCGGGAGGCGGCCCCGGCGGGACGCAGGGCGGCCGAGGCCCGGGCGGCGCAGGTGGCCTGCTCAACGGCGCCCAGGTCAGTGCCGAGGCCAAGGCGGCCCTCACGGCCGACGCCGAGGACTACACCTGGGCGGCGGCGGCCATCGGTTCGCAGAACGCGGCCAGTTACCAGCTGGCTTCGGGCGTGCCCGTCATGCCGGTCGGAGGCTTCAACGGCAGCGACCCCTCGCCGACCCTGGAGCAGTTCAAGGAGTACGTGCGGGACGGCAGGATCCACTGGTTCATCGGCCAGAGCAGTGGCGCCGCGGGCGCCGGCGAGGACGGCGGACGCCGAGGCGGCGGTCCGGGAGGCCCCGGCGGTGGCACCAGCACGGAGATCGAGAACTGGGTCAAGGCCACGTTCAAGGAGTCCACGGTCGGAGGTGCCACCTTCTACGACCTGACCGCACCGGTGTCCTGACCAAGCGTCATCCGCGGCTGTGTACACGGCCTCCGCCTGTCATCCGGCCCTGGCCGGCGGGGGCCTCTGAGGGTCGGGGAGATCCCGTGGCATCGGACACCGCTCCCCGTTCCGGCCCGATCGGCGGCCCACCCCCTAGCATCAAGAGGGCGGACCGGGCATTCCGGGGCCGGTCCAGCCGTCCCGAGGAGGGTGCCTGCATGGTGACCGCGGCCGATCCGGGAGAGACCCGATCCAGTGTGTGGCTGGTGGCCAGGTCCGGCCCGCCCGGGAGACGCCGCGCCGAAGCACCCTCCGGGCTCGACCGGGACCGGATCACCCATGCCGCCGTGCGGCTGCTCGACGCCGACGGACTCGCCCGGTTCTCGATGCGGCGGCTGGCCTCCGGTCTCGGCGTCACCGCGATGTCCCTGTACTGGTACGTGGACACCAAGCACGACCTGCTCGAACTGGCCCTGGACCGGGTCCTGGGCGAGCTGGCCCTGCCGACGGGGCAGCCGGGGGGCGGCGGGGCAGGCTGGCCGGACGGGCTGAAGGACCTGGCCCTGGGCTACCGGCGGGTGCTGGCGGACCACCCGTGGGTGGCTCCGCTCAGTGCCGCCTACCCGAACATCGGCCCGCACGCGCGGGCCTTCGACGCCGCCCTCCAGCGGCTGATGGACGCCACCGGGCTGATGGGGGCCGCCCGGACCGGCGCCCACCTGGCCGTCCGGCAGTTCCTGCACGGCTGCGGGGGCGCGGTCCGGCGGACGCCCGAGGGCGACTTCTGCCTGGCGCTCGACGTCCTGATCGCGGGCATCCAGGTCCAGGCCACCGCGGCCGGCGTACCGGCCTGAGCACGAGCCCGGCCTGAGCCCGGCCGGAAGCCCGGCCCGGGGCTCGGCGCGAGCCCCGGCCCGAACTGTGCCCGGCCGCGCCCGGGCACAGCCCGCGCACGACCGAGCGCCGCCCGGGAGACGGGGCGGCGCTCGGTGGGAGCAGAGGGGATCAGGCCTTGACGGTGGCGTCCACGACCTCGCCGGCCCTGGCCGCACCGGCGGACGAGGCACCGTCCGAAGCCGCCGCCGGGGTGTGCGCCGCGGGCTTCGACTTCAGGGCGACCTCCTTGATGAACACCACCAGCACCAGTCCGAGAAGCGCGAACGGGGCGGCGTAGAGGAAGACGTCGCCGACGCCGTGCCCGTACGCGGACTCGATGACCTCGCGGATCGGCGCGGGCAGCTTGTCGAGGTCGGGGATCCCGCCGCCGGCGGTGCCGCTCTGGCCCAGGGCCGCGGCCTTCGGGCCGAGGGCGGTGAGCCCCTCCTGGACGTAGTGGGTGACCCGGTGGGCCATGACCGCGCCGAGTGCCGAGACGCCCATGGCGCCGCCGAGGGAGCGGAAGAAGGTGACCACCGAGCTGGCCGCGCCCAGGTCCTCGGGGGCCACCTGGTTCTGGGTGGCGAGGACCAGGTTCTGCATCATCATGCCGAGACCGAGGCCGGTCACCGCCATGTAGACCGCGATGTGCCAGTACGGGGTGTCGTACCGCAGGGTGCCGAGCAGCCCCAGCCCGGCCGTCAGCAGCACACCGCCCGAGACGAGCCAGGCCTTCCACTTGCCGGTCTTGGTGATCACCTGACCGGAAACGGTGGAGGAGACGAAGAGCCCGCCGATCATCGGAATCGTCAGGATTCCGGACATCGTGGGGGACTCGCCCCGGGCCAGCTGGAAGAACTGGCTGAAGAACACGGTCCCCGAGAACATCGCGATGCCCACGAAGAGGGAGGCCATCGAGGCGAGGGTGATGGTCTTGTTCCGGAAGAGCCGCAGCGGGATGATCGGGTCGCTCGCACGGGACTCGACGAGGACGAAGAGCAGTCCGAGGACCACCGAGCCGCCCGTCATCGCCCAGGTCTGCCAGGAGATCCACTCGTAGGAGTCGCCGGCCTGGGTGACCCAGATCAGCAGCAGGGACACGGCGCCGCTGATCAGGAAGGCGCCCAGCCAGTCGACCTTGACATCACGCCGCACGACCGGCAGCCGCAGGGTCTTCTGGAGGACGATCAGCGCGATGATCGCGAAGGGCACGCCGACGTAGAAGCACCAGCGCCAGCCCAGCCACTCCGTGTCGGTGATGACACCGCCCAGCAGCGGGCCGCCGACGGTGGCGACCGCGAAGACCGCGCCGAGGTAACCGCTGTACCGGCCGCGCTCGCGCGGGGAGATCATCGCGGCCATCACGATCTGGGCGAGGGCCGAGAGGCCGCCGACGCCGATGCCCTGGACCACGCGGCAGGCGATCAGCGTGCCGGTGTTCTGGGACATGCCCGCGACCACGGACCCGAGGACGTAGATCACCAGGGATATCTGGACCAGCAGCTTCTTGCTGAAGAGGTCGGACAGCTTGCCCCACAGCGGGGTGGCCGCCGTCATGGACAGCAGGGCGGCGGTGACCACCCAGGTGTAGGAGGACTGGGTCCCGCCGAGGTCGCTGATGATCTGGGGCAGGGCGTTGGAAACGATCGTGGAGGACAGGATCGCCACGAACATGCCGAGCATGAGCCCGGACAGCGCCTTCATGATCTGCGAATGGGTCATGTCCACGGATGCGGACACGGGGCCGGTGGTCGTCTCCGACTGGGCCATGTCTTTCCTTCCTCTAGAAGCTCGATCGGAGTCGGGCCAGCAGGGTGTTGAGTACGTCGATGTCCTGGGCGGACCAGTCGTGGAGGGCTCTTTCCAGGGCGGCCGTGTACCGGGCGCCGATCTCGGCGAGCAGCGCCCGTCCGGCCGGGGTGAGCCGCAGGATGCGGCAGCGTCCGTCGCCCGGGTCCGGCTCGCGCTCGATCCAGCCGCGGGCGGTGATGTGGGTGACGTGCCGGCTGGTGACCGAGATGTCGACGGCCATGAGGTCGGACAGCCGGCTCAGCCGCATCTCTCCGTGCCGGTCGAGCACGGTGAGCACGGCGGCGGCGCCCGGCGGGCAGTCCGGGGGCAGATTGCGGGCGAGTTCCCGCTTGACCGCGCCGATCCCGGTCAGCCGGCGGGCCAGTTCCTCGTGCGGAGTGGTCCGCGTCGTCTGCGTTGTCTGCGTCGGCATCGAGCACCCTCCCATCTTGTTGCTTGAGGCAACCATAGAAGCCAATGGTTGCTACAGGCAAATTAATCTGGAGGCGGGGCGGTAAAGGAATCGGAAAACCGGCTAGGGTCCTGCTCCATGGCTGACAACCACAACTCACAGGCACCCGAGGGCAACTACGACCCGGCGGGCAGCACCCAGATGTTCCGGGCCTTCGTCGAGGAGGCTGCGCCGGCTCGGCAGGCGGGCCCCGGGGCGCGCCAGCAGCGTCGCGCCGAGCAGGAGGCGGCCAAGTCGTCCGGCCAGGCCGTGAAGATCGGGCTGGCTCTCGCGCTCGTGCTCGTGATCGGCGCGGTCGCCTGGGTCGTCATGCGCTGAGGTCGCCCCCCGCGCCGAGGCCCTGGCCCGCGCCGAGGCCCTGGCCCGCGCTGGGATCGCGGGTCGTGGTGAGGTCGCGGGCCGCGCCGAGGGGGGCCGAAGCGGCAGCGGGCGCCGAAGGTGCCGGGCTCCGGGTGCCAGGGCGGCTCAGCTCCAGGTCGCGGTGACCTTCCGGGTGTCCACGTGCATGCCCAGCGGCACCCGCCAGGCCTCCAGGCACACCGTGTAGGTCTGCGTCTTCGATGCCCCGCCCGCGATGGGCGCGGGTAGTGCCTGGGTCGTGGTGATCGTGGTCCAGTCGATGCCGAGGGCGCCGATGACGTGCGTCGCGAAGCTGACCGTGCCCGAACGGGCGGCGGTGGTGCCGGTGTTGGTGAAGGTCACGGTGACCCGCTCGCACCGGCGGTCGGCCGTGGCGGACCGGGTCGGCGCGGACAGCGCCAGCCGGGCCGGGGTGGCGGGCGGCGCCGGAGGCGTCGTACCGGGCGGGCTCGGAGGCCCGGTGGGGCCCGTCGGGGCGGTGGGGTCGGCGGGGTTCGCCGGTGTGGCCGGGCCGCCGGGTGTGGCGGGCCCTCCTGGTGTGGCCGGCCCCCCGGCTGTACCAGGGGTGCGGCCTGCTCCGGCGGTGGTATCGGGAGCGCCGACGGAGCCGCTGGGCGCGGTGGCCGTCGCCCCACCCGTCATGCGGCTGCCTGCGGTACCCGATCCGGCGGGGCCGGCCTGCGTACGGCGCGGCGAGGCGGATCCGCCCGCCGCGGGCGGATCGCCGAGCTGGTGGAAATCCACGCCGTCCTGCGGGGCGACGTTCTCCCCCGCGCCCCGTTCGGGGCCCGGGGCGGCGGCGCCCACGGCGGAGAAGCCCTCGCGCGCCGGGCCGCCGCAGCCGGTGAGGCCGCCGACGGCCGTGCAGCACAGGGTGAGCAGTGCGGTGGCCGCCCGCGATCCCTTTCGCATCGCGCCAGTGTTCCTGACGGATCGTCAATTGTGAAGCGGTCGGCACCTGATCGCCTCGTAGACGTCCCGACGGAGGCAACGGGGTCCGCGGGCCCGCGGACCCCGT